>JAQUQK010000118.1 GCA_028716125.1 Thermoplasmatota archaeon
GAGAACCGGCAGAATAACTGCAAGTTAGCATTCCAATAAAAAAGGCCAGGTTCGTCGGACGCCAGTTTTCGGAGAAGATGTCGTATGGCAGATTCAAACGCGAAAAAGGCAAGCGCAGGATTTGAAATAGATGGCATAATCGGGCTCTCCGAAGAGGGGGCCGTAAGCAGGCGGAACGTCGAAGGATACAATGAACTGCCATCATCCAAGCCGCGCAGCATTTTCCAGATTGCATTCGAGGTAATAAAGGAACCCATGTTCCTCCTGCTTGTGGCTGGAGGTGTAATATATTTCCTGCTTGGAGACATTGAAGAAGCAATTATGCTGCTTGGCTTTGTTTTCGTCGTTATGGGCATAACCCTTTATCAGGAGAGCAAGACCGAACGGGCGCTTGAAGCGTTGCGCGACCTATCCAGCCCCAGGGCGCTCGTGCTGAGGGACGGCGAGCAAAAGAGAATTGCGGGGCGCGAAGTCGTCCGCGGCGACGTAATCTTCATATCCGAAGGAGACCGCGTGCCGGCCGATGTGGTCATAGTGAAATGCACCAATCTTTCAATTGACGAATCGCTTCTTACTGGCGAATCGGTTCCAGTGAGAAAGACTAGCGGAAACGGCTTGGAGGATATGGGAAAGCCGGGAGGCGACGACCTGCCGTTTGCATACTCCGGAACTCTTGTTACGCAGGGCCAGGGAATCGCAATTGTAAAGTCGACGGGAATGCGCACCGAGATAGGCAAGATCGGCAAGGCTCTGCAATCCGTTGAGCAGGAAGAAACCAAGCTGCAGAAGGACACGGGAAAGCTCGTGAGGAACCTTGCGCTTCTGGGCCTGTCGCTTTGCTCCATTGTAGTTGTATCATACGGGCTTACCCGCGGCAACACGCTGCAAAGTTGGATCCAGGGTCTGCTTGCCGGAATAACAATGGCGATGGCAGTCCTTCCGGAGGAATTTCCGGTGGTTCTTACAATATTCCTTGCTTTAGGCGCCTGGAGAATGTCGCAGAAAAAAGTCCTCACCCGCAGAATTCCTGCCATAGAAACCCTTGGCTCCGCCACCGTTCTTTGCACGGATAAGACCGGAACGCTTACGCAAAATCGTATGACGGTAAGAAAAATTTTTGCCAATGGAAACTTCCACGACGTTAATGAATCGAAAGAAAGGCTTCCGGACGAATTCCACGAAGTTGCGGAATTCAGCATACTTGCAAGCCACAGGGATCCGTTTGACCCGATGGAGAAGGCGTTCAAGAAGTTCGGCGACGAACACCTTGCCGATACCGAGCATCTGCACCCCGGCTGGACTCTTCTCCAGCAATACCCGCTTTCGAAGGAACTGCTTGCGATGTCCCACGTCTGGAAATCCCCCGACGGGCGCGATTACGTAATTGCGGCCAAGGGCGCTCCCGAGGCGATAGCCGATCTGTGCCATTTCGACGACATGGAGAAAAAGATACTATTGGAACATATAAGCCAAATGGCAGATGAGGGTTTGCGGGTGCTTGGCATTGCAAGGGCGAAATTTAGCGAATCCGAGTCTGAACTTCCGGAAATACAGCATGACTTTGACTTCGAATTCCTGGGTCTTATAGGGCTTGAGGATCCAGTTAGGCCCGGCGTGCCGGAAGCGATTATGGAGTGCAAAAACGCAGGAGTAAGAGTGGTGATGATAACGGGCGATTATCCGGGCACGGCAAGGGCGATAGCAAGCCAGATTGGGCTGGATCTAAACGGCGGAATAATAACAGGCCCGAATATGGAACTCATGGGCGAAGAAGAGCTTAGGGAGCGCATAAAGACCGCCCATGTTTTCGCAAGGGTCGTGCCGGAGCAGAAGCTTCGCATCGTCAACGCCCTCAAATCGAACGGCGAGATAGTGGCGATGACGGGCGACGGGGTGAACGATGCGCCTGCGCTAAAATCCGCAAACATAGGAATTGCAATGGGCGGGAGGGGAACCGACGTTGCCCGCGAAGCGTCCTCGCTCGTGCTGCTTGACGACCACTTTGCATCGATTGTCCAGGCAATAAGGCAGGGAAGGAGAATTTTCGACAATCTCAAAAAGGCGATGTCCTATATACTTGCAGTGCACGTCCCGATTGCAGGTATGTCCCTTCTTCCGGTTTTGCTTGGGTGGCCGCTTGTGCTGCTGCCGGTTCACGTCGTTTTCCTTGAACTCATAATCGACCCGGCCTGCTCGATAGTCTTCGAGGTCGAGCAAGAAGAAAAAGACATAATGAACCGCCTGCCGAGGGACCCGAAAAAGCCGCTTTTCGGAAAGCGCACGATAGGAATCAGCATTTTGCAGGGCGCAAGCGTTCTTGCAGTGGTTTTCGCAGTCTTTGCCACAGGGCTGTTGCGCGGCCTTGGGGAAGCCGAGGCGAGGGCTCTTGCGTTCACGACGCTAATTGTTGCAAACATCGCCCTAATACTTGCGAACCGCTCGTGGTCGAGAACGATCGTCTCAACGCTGAAAGTCCGCAACCCTGCGCTTTGGTGGGTCGTCGGAGGAGCGGCCGCGTTCCTCGCGGCGGTGCTATGCATTCCCACCCTTCGCAGCACGTTCAAGTTCGCATCTCTGAGCATTATCGACGCTGCGATATGCATTGCTGCCGGAATTCTGAGCATCGTCTGGTTTGAGGTCTTAAAGAAGATAAATAAAGGAACGCCTGCAAAAGAACCGCAGAACGGCAACTGACCTGCATTGAACTTCTCTTTTTCGATTTTCTATGCCAAAAACCCTTTAGGTAGTCATATTATTCGGGATTTGGGCAAAGCGAAAGCGTTGCAGGATTGGTCAGTTTGGAAGCAAGAATGAGCAAGTGGCTGTTGAGGCTTTTTGTCAAGAACTATGAAAACACGAAAGACCCGAAGGTCTGGATGGGCTACGGCCTGCTTGAAGGGTGGCTCAGCATCATCGGCAACACTGCGCTTTTCTTTGTAAAATATTTCATAGGCATAAGCATAAACAGCATTTCGCTTATTGCGGACGCATTCCACACGCTTTCTGATACACTTACTTCGGTTGTAGTTGTCATCGGTTTCAAGATGTCGGCAAAGGCGCCGGACAAAGAGCACCCATTCGGCCACGGCAGGATAGAGGCCATTGCATCGATAGTAATTGCCGTTCTTCTTGGCGTCGTCGGCGCGGACTTCATGTGGCAGAGCATCCAGAGGCTAATGCAGGTAATTGCGGGGCATCCCGCGCCAGTGACAGGGGACTACATCGCAATGGCTGCAATCGCTCTTTCCGTCATATTCAAGGAATCGATGGCGGAGTTCTCAATAAATCTCGGCAAGATTATTAACAGCCAGGCGCTGAAAGCCGATGCATGGCACCACCGATCCGATGCGATTGCGTCGTTTTTCGTGCTTATTGCAATCATCGCCGCAAAATTCGGCGCATTGTGGCTCGACCCGATAATGGGCATCGGGGTTTCGCTTCTGATACTCAAGGTCGGCGTTGACGTCCTGCGCGAATCTTCCCAGATACTTATTGGCCGTGTCAACGAAGAAGAGGTTGCAAAAATAGAGGAAACCGTCAAGGGCGTGGCAGGATGCGAGGGCGTTCACCGCCTCGCGGTCCACGATTATGGCATGACGAAAGTGGTCTCAATGCATATTGAGGTCTCTGACGAATCTTCTTTCGACGAGGCGCATGTGATTGCTGACACAGTGGAGAAAAACATAGAAAACGCGCTTGGCAAGAATGTTACTACGGTCGTTCATGTCGACCCGAAAGCATCGCATCATAACGGCGCAAACAATCTCATCGATGATGTCATCAAAATCATACTTGGAGAGAATGGCGTGATGGGCGCGCACAAGATGTGGATAATAGGTGGCGCGAAAAAGAACATGGTTTTCCATCTGATAGTCGACCCTAAAATGAGCGTCAAGGATTCGCATGAAATAACCCGTTCGCTTAAGGCGAAGATTTGGAAAATTTTCGACGGCAGCATAACAATCCACGTCGAGCCCTGTGAAAAGAAATGCGCCGAGTGCATAAGCCGCTGCCCTGAAAAAAGAAATGTTGCGCAGAAATAATTCATTTTTCGGAAGAAAAACAATCAAAATTCATTAAGAATTAAATATCGCGATTCGATTCACCTATGTTGACATGCACGGAATGTTTTTACCGAAGAAATTCTTCGTGACGTCAGGCCATGCACAGGACCCGGAATCGGAACTGAACGCCTTTGACAAGGCTTTGATGGATGCGGGAATAACGCAGTGCAACCTCGTTTCCGTAAGCTCAATCCTTCCGCCGGATTCAGAAGAAGTTGAGCCGCAATACATCACGCCAGGAACAATCACTTTTGCAGTGCTTGCAAGAATGGACGGCGTTGACGGCGACCGCATCGGCGCGGGTATTGGCTGGGGAATGTGCGAGACAGCATCCGGCAAGAAATACGGTATCGTCGCCGAGCACCACGACAACTCCTCGAAGAAATACATCGAGCGCAAGCTGGAAGACAAGATGAAGCAGATGGCACGCTGGCGCAGGATGAAGCTAAAATGGTTCAAGACGCGCGTCGAGTCCCTTGAAGTGGACGACGACATGAATGGATGCGTCCTAACCGCGCTTGTTTATCTTCCATGGGAAGAGTCCATGGGAAAGAGAATGCCTTTCAAGGACAAGAGCGAGATGGAAAAGCAGGAAAAGGCATACAAGGTGAGCCCTCATGCCCGCAAAATCGGGACGAGGTAAGGCTTCGGAGCGATCTGCGCACGCACAAACCGCCCAAGGTGCGCAGGAATCGGAACGCGCTAAGGAACGTGCACAACTTCTATCAAAGCCCATCAAGCCCGTCGACTTTTCAAAAGTATCGACCGTTTCAGACCTTGTAGAGGCGTTCAAGAATACCTCGATACAGGCGCGAAATATCGGCCAGTGCGCCGACGTTGTCGAGAGTATGCTCAAGGACAAGAGCAGGCCAACTGTTATTCTTGGACTCTCTGGCCCGCTTATTGCGGCAGGGCTTCGCAAGGTCATCCGCGACATGATAGAGCTTGGAATTGTCGACGTCATCGCATCTACGGGCGCAGTTCTTTATCAGGACTTCTATCAGGCGCGTGGATTCAAGCACTACAAGGGCTCCACCGACATGGATGATACAAAACTTCGTGACCATTACATCGACCGCATTTACGACACTCTCGTCGATGAGCTGAAATTCGAGGAAACTGACCGCTACATCTCTACAATAATGCAGAAGCTGGAAAACCGCGCATACTCAAGCCGTGAATTTTTGAGCATTCTTGGCAAGCACGCTGACGACGAGGAATCCATACTTTACACCGCATACAAGCACGGCGTGCCGGTTTTCAGCCCGGCGCTCAACGACAGCTCGATAGGCATTGGACTTACGATTTACCACGCCAAAAATCGCGGCAAGCCGCACGCAACCATTGATCCAATCCAGGACAACTATGAGCTTACCGAAATTATACTCAAGTCCAGCAAGACCGCAGTGATTTACGTTGGCGGCGGAACGCCCAAGAACTGGATAAACGACTCAGAAGTGATGGCGCAATACGTTTTCAACCCCAAGATTCACGGCCACGAGTACGCAATACAGATTACGACCGCGAACCCGACAGACGGTGGGCTTTCCGGCTCGACTCTCCAAGAAGCGCAGTCCTGGGGCAAGATAGACAAGAAAGCGACGAAGGCCACCGCATACGTGGAGGCAAGCGTTGCGCTCCCGCTTATCGTTGGCTCGATAATCCAGAAAGGCGTCTGGAAGAACCGCCCCCGTCTTCAGTTTAAGTGGAAAGGCGACGAGCTCGTTGCTGTAGAGAAAAAGTAAGTTGCGCTTTCGCATTCTCTTTCATATTTCTTGTTTTGTATTCTTAATTGTTTTCCATTTTATCATCGCAACCGTTTTAAAGAATCAAGCGTTTTCCCGGCGCGATACAATGGCGGTTTCCGAGGATGCAAAAGGACGCAGCGTTGAGACTGTTTACGTTGGGCAGAGGCTTGTAAAGATCAGGATCGCGCCCAAGGGCAAGAAGGTCGAAGTCGCGCCAAAGCCCGCAGCAGCGCCGATTATTGCGGAGGAAGTAAAGCCGAAGGCCGCGGAAGCAAAGCCGAAGGTCG
>JAQUQK010000119.1 GCA_028716125.1 Thermoplasmatota archaeon
CTCATTTTTGCCGAAAATATTTTTGTCCGGTGACGAAATTTCTTTTTCAAGAGGTGATTTTGTCATTTTGGGGAGTTTTCGGACAAAAAGCTGGTTTTAAAAGATGGAGTTCTCGGACAGCCTCCTAATAATAAATCTGTCCCCTTTTCCCTTCTTTTCCCTTTTCCTTACTTTTCCTTTCTCCTTTTCTCATGGGGATGAATACATTCACCTCACCTATGGAGTGAACTTAATACTTGGATAAGGGCTTTGAGACCTCTTTCAGCGTTCATTTCCAACTGGATAAGCAATCCCGTATCAATGATTCCGTCCAGATAATCAGACCGCATTTCTTCTTTTGCGTACTCAAGGGCTTCCTTCTTTCCGAAGTATGTATAGTTCGGACCTTGAATCCCGCACAGTATGGACAAATACCCGGCGGAACTGCATGGAACGGTAAACGGAAATGCCGACGGATTGGCGAACCTCGGAGTATTAGCAAGCGCTTCTCTCCATAAGGAAACGGAAGCTTCCGCACCGGCATCTTCACTCACCAGATAAATACCGGTGGTTTCTTTGTTACACAGCGACGGGTATTCCTTTTTAATGAATTCAGCAAGCTCTACAATTCCGGCCTCATAGACGGGATCGGGCGGAATGGTATGAAACTCCTTGTATAATAAGTCCTTTTTCAACTTGCCGTCCCCATGAGTAGAGCGGAATTATGGCCGCCGAAGGCATAACCGCAATTCAACGCCCAACGTAGATTCTGTACAGGAATGTTTTCTCTGACAATATCGATTTTGAATTCCCTGTCTGTTTCCGTATGATTCGTGGTTAATGGCAGCATCTGTTTGTATAAACCATATGCTGTAATAAAAGCTCCGAGCGCCGTGGCTGCTCCCAACGAGTGTCCAAACGCACCTTTGTAGCTGGATACTTTAACACCGGTTCCAAACAAACCATAAATAGCTTTGGCCTCCGCAGCGTCCGATAATCCGGTGCCGGTACCGTGAGCATTAATCCATCCGGCATCCGAAGTCCGTAGTCCTTTCAATCGTAATGCTTGCTCCATCGCCCGCCGCATACCACAACCGGTGGGATCGGGCGCCGTTAAGTGATAAGCGTCCGAGGAAAGTCCCAATGCTTCCACGGTGGCAAACGGTGTCACACCTCTCCGCAGAGCTGATTGATATTTCTCTAAATACAATATGACGGCTGCTTCTCCCAACTGCATACCTTTCCGATTTTGATCAAATGGTCTGCACAATTCCGGTGTCATGCTCCTTGAACGGCTGAATCCTACCAGGGCAATTTTCGAAAAAGGTTCCACGCCGCCTGCCAGAGCAACCTGACACTTGTTGTTTCTAATGGCTTTCACCGCTCCGCCAATGGCATAGTTACCCGCGGCGCAGGCGTTTCCGTAACTTACCCCCTGTCCCCTCAGGTGAAAATGTTCTCGTATTGCATTGACGAAGCACTCACCGTTGTATTGATGCAAGTCCAGCGGCTTGCCTTCCGCAGCCTGCTCAAAGGCTGCGCTTTCGCCCATCGTGGTCCCGATAAATACTCCAATGCTCTCGTCCACGGGCAAAGCGGCTTGTTGAAGCGCCTTTTTCGCGGCCATGATGGCCATTGTTTTTCCCCTGTTTTCCGGTGGACATAAAATAGAATCTATCCGGCATGCGATTGTATGCCTGAATTGTTGTTGTTCCAGGTCATCCCATTTTCTGGCGGCAGTTTTTCCATGCAGGAGTTTCTGCCAGATCATTTCCGGATCGTCACCCAATGGCGTCACAGCGCCGATTCCGGTAATCACAATGGTATCAGGAGGCAGAGGCATACAGCAGTTTCAATACGTGTTCGGCGGTAAGGTGTATACTGGAAAGGTTTTTCCAGTCGGCGTCGTCTACTTCCACCCGGTATCTTTGTTCAATGAGTGCGACAAATTCCGCCAGGTCCAGCGAGTCCAGACCCAGTTGGTCTGTGAAATGCGCCCCATCGCCATACTCTAACGGCAAATCCGGCTTCATGTTATGGAGTTCTTTCCGCAATAAACGGCTGATGGTATCGTATGATTCCATTATTTGAATACCTTCACCCGGCTCGCTTTTTGATGGCCATTGGCTTCACTAAGCAAAGGAGCCATCGGGTCTCCTATCAATCGATAGTTATTGATGGCTGATTTTCTTTCAGGTAACGAAGCGATAATCAGTTCGCCAACCGTGCTCGCACCATTTTTAAGGTTTCCGCAAATATTTACAGCCCAGCGAGTATTATCGGGATGTGTGGTAGAGTTGATAGCCCCGAAGCTACTGGCTGCGACTCCGGTAAACGGTATCAATTCTGCAAATGAAACATCTTTGCCCTTCCGGCTTGCCGTCAAACAGCACAAATTCAATAACGCCCCCAGCGGTTCTCTCTTATCGCCTTTAAAATCATGAATGCGGGTCCCCTGATAACCCACCCACCCCATGGGCCGTCCGTGCCCCACGTAGATGGCCACTCCCAATCCGCTTGACAAACCTTTGAGCATATCTTCTTTATAGACGGCCTCACCAGTCCATCGAAACACATGCGCCGGCAATTCCTTACTCAGTATACTTTCAATCCGCTCGGCCAGACGGATGAAGCGTGGAAACCGTTGACTGAGAACGGCAATGTCCAATGACGCGGACTGCCGTAAATGAACATGGGCCGCGGTAATGGCAAACTGTCTGATGCTTGTTGCTCCCAGGTTTGGAAGCCAGCTCACCGGAATCGCCGAAGATCTTTTTCCTGGACGGATCACCGGGCTTTCCAAAACGGCGGCGGGAGATTTTTCTTTCGGGCCTATGACCATCATCGCATCACCATCACCGGTATGTTTCCGAACAGCGGATAAATCAATTTTCTCTTCCTCCATTGGAACAAGAAGCGGACTAATCTCCTTTTCCCGATACGCTATGAGCAACGGCTCCATGGCTTCGATGATTTCCGGTGGAAGTATGATGGTGATTTTCTTCATCAGATTCCTTATAGAAAGGCACGGAAGCCTGAGCTTCCGTGCCGGACAATGTTAAGCTGCGTTTCTCAGATCTTCAATAAAGGGTTCCCATGCGCTGATATTACCGGATTTACCCAGTTCCAAGATACGGTAATAGTCGGCTACGATATCACCTTGCTGATCCGGACCGTAATCAAAGAAATCCCTTCCTTCACTCCTTGCGTGCACGAGGCTTTGTTCCTCATCCAGACCATCTTCGGTATAATCGTAGGCATCCGACGTCGCCTCCTTGTACAGGGCATCTGCCATATAGAAAGGCCCGGTGACTTCGCCCTGGTACACATGGGTCAATTCATGCATAAGCCAATCATAGGTACTGTCGCCTTCACTTGTACCTTTCTTCAATACAGTGCCCCCGGGGAAATGCACCACGCGCATCGTAGCCAGTCCATTGGGGGCTTCCTGCGCCCAAGTCGTAAGCTCGGCAAGCCACGAACCGATGTGCACATGAATCTGGCTATATGGCAACCGGTTCTCGAAGACTTTTTTGGCTTCGCTGATTTCGGTCGCACTGAGTTTACGGAAGACGCCCAATACTTCCATGATAATACCAACAACGGTAAATATGGCGCCACCACCGATTTCCAGCGCTCCATCAAGGATTTCCTTGGCCGATTCGCCAATCGCGATCAACGCTTCGATGATTTTTTCCTTCGCGTTTTTTAACGGATTGGTGAAAGCCGCTTTGACAATATCGGCGGCGGCGTTGCTGGCCTCCGTAAGAGCCCGCATAAAGTTGTTGAGCGCCTGGTCAGGATGCTTTACGCTCTCGACAAGCAAGTCCGTCAACGCGATTCCAAGATCAGCCAACACTTCCACAACCTCTTTTACCGACTGCAACGTTTGTGCGGCAGCCCATGTCATAAACTCCGCAATGGCGGCTCCCGCATTGAAGGCGCCGCGAACCACGGAACGAATACCCGGTATAAAGTCTTTCGAAATATAGGTTAGTACATAGCTGATTGAGTTGCCTACCCGGGTTGTGGCTTCACCCAGCAGTTCCAGAGCGGCATCCCCGGCAGCCCGGGCCCAGTCGATGATTTCGGCGATTGCCGTATTGGCATTTTCTAAAACGACGATGATGCTATCAAATATATCACCGGTTTTCTGCATAGCCCAATCGAGAATTTCCGTCGCGGTCTTCTTTACGTAGCGGATCGCCATGACGGTTTCTCTCCACAATTCCGACGCGAGTTTCTCTCCCCGGTCAATCAACCATTCAAGAACGTCTCCGACCGGCCCCAATGCCTGCAACACGCCGTTTACCATTTTGCGGAATACAAAGTATCCCTGTTGAAGAGCAGTTTCCAGAAGATCGGTGAAGGTCTGACCTACGGCCATCGCCGCTTCAATCACCCGGGCGGCGGCGCGATACGTAAATTGCACCATCGCCTTGGTAAACTCCACCAGGGTCTTGCCTAAATCAAATGCGGCCTGCACGACTTTCTTGAGAAAGTTCATGCTGATATTGGCAATATCCTTAAGAACATCCGTCAGCGATTTCCCCAGCTTGAACAGGATATCAACGACATTCTTGATGCCGTTCACGGCAATCTGCGCGGCATTGGTAATCAAATCGGCGATGGTCTGACCGGCCGCAAGGAGCGCGGAAACGATTTTTTTACCCGTTTCAATAACTGCTCCCGCCGCATAAGTCAGTAACTCGAATGCCGTAGTCCCGATTCGAATGGCTGATTGTACCACTTCGTCTATCAGGTCCAGACCGGCATTGATAACATCGTCTAGAATCGTCCCCAACGAGTTGCCTAGCTGGTTAAACGCCCGGACGACTTCGTCAAAAAAGTGTGATGGCCGGGTAACAAGGGTAACGAGGATATCCCCCATGGTATGGCCTATTTCCATCAACGCCTTGACCGTGCTTACGATTATGGTGCCGGCAAACTGGACTGCCTTTTCGATAATGTTGCCGATGGACTTGCCTATTGCGATAAGCGCTTCAACACCTTTTTTAATAATGTCAAACGTCTGTTTGACCAGCCAACTCATCAATTCTCCCAATGTGTGCCCCAATTGATCAATTGCCTTTAGAATCAAAACCAGCTCGTCACCGATAAATTTAAAAGCTTCTTGCAGGATTTCATACATCGCCCTCCCAATCATTGTTAAACCCTCAATGATATTCTTGACGAGTCCATATCCGTATGAAAGAGCGGCTTCCACTATCTCAAATACGGTCTTACTCGCTTCCAACAAAGCGCGGCATACTGATGCAATGCCTTCAATGGTCATATTCACCAGATCCACAAAGGCCTCCGCAATCGTCTTTACAACACTTTCAATGGCGTCAACAACAGCATTGACCGCGTCCGCAAGAGCGTCAGCAACGTCTTCAAAAAATTCAACCACGGCTTCATCCGTTTCCGGACCGGGTTTATGGGTTTGTTTTTTTTGTTTCTGATTCTTCTCAATATTCCGCAATTGGTCGCCTGCTTCCGCCAGCCAGTAAAGAACTTCTCTGATAGATTTCCGGTCTTTCTTCTTCCCGTCTTTCAGAACAAAATCTTTCATAAGTTTACGCCCCTGCACACGGGGCAATTGACTTATAGCGTGGACAATCCCCCGGGCCTGGCCGGCGTTGCGGTATCCTTGTATAACCGCTTTACGCTCCTCCGTTTTCATTGATGCCACTTTCTGAAATAATTCCCGATGATGCATTGGCTCTTTTAATGTAACCGCGTATGCCTCAGCGAGAGTGATCCCTTTTTTAGGATCCGTTTTGTAAAGACTCCTGAAAGCGGGCGCCAGTTCAACAGCTTTGAAGTTTGAAGAGAGGATTCGACGGGAAATAGCTCTTTTTGATTTAAACGTTGCACCATCTACTGCTTCTACAATTGCATTCATTGACAACTCCTTTCCAGATAGTTAAAAGTTTTTCGTTTAAAAAACTACATACCCGCATTTGTATTGATAAGTACTTCCTTTTTTGTGTTTGGAGTATAAGAAACGCGCCCTTGTGTGTCAAGAAGATTTTAGGCAC
>JAQUQK010000120.1 GCA_028716125.1 Thermoplasmatota archaeon
AGATAAATTGGCACCCGCAGTCGATGAAGGCGCGCTACGACAACTGGGTTGAGAATCTCAACTGGGACTGGTGCATTTCACGCCAGCGCCACTTCGGCGTTCCTTTCCCTGTCTGGGTTTCAAAGAAGACCGGAGAGGCCATTCTCGCAGACGAAAGCCAATTGCCGGTTGACCCGCTGGTTGACAAGCCGCTGCGGCTGCCGGAAGGCCACACTTACGACGACATAGAGCCGGAAAAGGACGTCATGGATACTTGGGCTACAAGCTCAGTCTCGCCGCAAATCGTCACGAACTGGATTGGCGACAACGTCTATAAGATGGACCACTCGAAAGTGTTCCCGATGAGCCTCCGCCCGCAGGCGCACGACATCATCCGCACATGGGCTTTCTACACGATTGTCAAGAGCATCTATCACGAGGGAAAAATCCCATGGAAAGACATTCTCATCTCTGGTAACGTTGCAGACCCGAAGGGCGAAAAGATGTCAAAGTCAAAGGGCAACGTCGTTTATCCAAGGGACGTAATCGCAAAATACAGCGCTGACGCAATGCGCTTCTGGGCAGCCGGCTCGAAACTTGGCGATGACCTAGCATATATGGAAAAGGATCTTGTCACCGGCCAGAAATTCATAACCAAGATACAGAACGCATCCAAATTCGCCACAATGCACTTGCAGGATTTTGACGGCAAAAAGCCGGAAAATTTGGAAGCGATGGATCGCTGGCTTCTTTCAAAAATGAACAAGATGATTGAAAGCGTCACGCAGTCGTATGAGGAATATGAATACTCAAAAGCCAAGGCGGACATAGAGCAGTTCTTCTGGCGCGACCTTTGCGACAACTACTTTGAAATTGTAAAAGACAGGCTTTACAATCCGGTGGTCAGGGGAGCGGAAGCGAGAAAATCAGCGCAATTCGCCCTTTACAATGCGCTTCTGGCAGTGATAAAAACATCCGCCCCGCTTGCGCCTTTCATCACCGAGGAAATCTACCAGTCGTTCTTCGCATCGCACGATGGCGCAAAGAGCATACACATTTCAGCATGGCCGAAAGTTGACAGGACGATGATCGACGACTCCGCGGAGAAGGCAGGCGAAATTGCAGTTGGAATAGTCGGCGCTGCGAGAAGGGCAAAGACAGCGCAGGCAAAATCCCTGAAAGAGGAAGTGAAGCGCCTGACAATAGAAGCGGACGAAAAAACGCTTGCCGGTGCACTTGCCGACATAAAGGCGGCGACGAATTCCAAGGAGATTGTTTTCGGTCCGGCCGTAACGCAATGCGAAGGTTCAGAAACGAAAGTCACTGTGGAACTTTAATCCGCGTGTCCCGCTCCTTCTTCGTGCCCTCCTTCCCCGCTTTTCACGAATTTATACAAATGGTGCGACCAGACCACGAATCCGATGAACGCCTGCACGAACTTGCGCCCGGCCTCCACGTCGTCAACTTTGTAATTCTTGGCAACAATCACGCAGTTGAAGCGCTCGCGCAGCTCGTCCTCTATGGTTTCCATCAGGAATCCGACCACTTCCCTGGAATCGCTAGTCTCTATCGCTTTTTCGGCGCGCGGAACAACAGGGCCTTCATCAAGCCCTGCCGGCTTTAGTCCTGTGTAAGGCGCCCCTTCCCCTGCGCGGTGCAGGCGGATAACTGTTTCAAAGAACCAATCGTCCGCAACTTCTTTTGCGTCCTTTCCCCGCTTTCTGGCGCGCATAGTCTTTTCGAATGCTTCCCTGGCTTCGCCCTCGGCGCTTTCCGGCACCCAGATCAGGGCGTAGTTAACGTTTCCTTTCTCAAGCGCCATTTTCGCTGCTTTTACCACTGGCCCGTCTCTTGTATCGCAATGCGGCGGCATAAATCACCTCTAGAATACTATTGCGGCGTCACTAGATAAATATGCCCGTCGCTGCCGTTGAATTTATATATGTTGCAGTCTAATACACATTCGATACTTATGTGCCAAACATGCGCTAAGCATAATCCGAAGAAGAAAGAGGAATACTACAAGGGAAAAGAAATGAAGGCCGAGAAGAAAAAGTGATTTTTCTAATTTTTCTTTATTTTTGGTGATGCTATGGTAAAGAAAGTATACAAGCTGAACAGCGTAGGCGTATGGTCGGTTGCAAAAGTCGAGGCTTTGATAATGGCGGGCATTGGGCTCCTTGCCGGTATAATCTACGCATTCGTCGGCACGACGATGGTGTCCATGATGGGAGTATCCCGCGTTGGCGCCGGATTTGGCTTTCTGGCGATAATACTGTTTCCGCTGTTGTATGCAGCCATAGGCCTTGTGGCAGGCGTCGTCATAGCGCTGCTCTACAATCTGGCTGCAAGGTTTGTCGGCGGCATAGAGATGGAAATGGAATAGCTTTTTTATTCGTTTTTTCAATTTCGGTAAATACATATACTGCCTTTTGATTTTGGTAAAATTGGCGCATGGCATGGTAAGGAAGAAAATAGAAATAAAAAGGATTGGAGTCAGATCCGTTGCAATGATAATGGCGGTAGTGTTCCTTATAGTGGGCGTGTTGGAATTAATATCAAGCGCAATCACCGGAACTCCCTACAAAAGCATTGCAGGCTTTCCCCAGCTTGGGGCGGGGCTTGGATTCTTGGTTTTAATAGTCGTTCCGATAATATATGCCATAATCGGCTTCTTCGGCGGAGCGCTCGCCGCATGGATATACAACTTGATTGCGGCCAGGGTCAGCGGAGTCAAGATCGAGTTTGACGAATGATCTTTCTATTGTCTTTCTTTAATTTTTGAAAAATTTCGGAATGCACATTTTTTCGATTCGCGGATCGAAATCTTTCAGGTTTGAAACCTTGAGCGGAGTGCATATCCGCGATACCATTCCGTGCAAGGAATATGGAAGACGAATCAGGCGCGAGCCGCCTTCTGTAACCCAAGTATCGATTGGATATTTTTCCGCGATTTTGTAAGCCAGCGCCTTGCGTTCATTGCGCGTAAACTTGTATGCACTTTCGTCCAAGACATGGATGTGGAACCCGCGCCCCGAATAGACAAGGCGCAATTGTGCGAATTGCTTTTCAAGCTCTTCGTAAAGCTCGGCCGCCTTGCGCCGCGCTCCCTTGAATTCATACATGCAAAAGCCGAGCCCCTGGCCGATTTTCATTCTTTCCTCGCCTGTGCCGTGATATGGACATTTGACGTTTTCGGGGTCAATGTCGAAAGCAAGTTCTTGGCCGAGGAATCCTTTGCAGTTCCAGCAATTCTTGTAAGATTTCCCGCATTTGGCGCAAACGGCAATGTCGCGGTAAACATTCCTGTCATAGTAAGCGCCTTCGGGAAGGTATTGCAAGAGATAATCGCGCACCTCTTCCAATCCAGAATATTCGTCAATTAAAATCGTGTTGTCCTTCACTGAAATGTATTCCGGCGGCGCAATTCCAGTGTGCCTTCCGGGAATCATCGCAAAAACCGTCTGCCCCGGCCTGAACTTCAGCCAGGAGCGCAAAGACGAAATATCGAACTCTTTTTCGTAGAACTCTTTTCTTTCTTCCAGCGTTGAATATCTCATACTGCGCGGAAGCCGGTACATTTCACCTCATACGAGTTTCAGGTGTCCAGTCACCTTGTCCACGATGTTTGCAGGCCCCGGCCCTATGCCAAGGCAGGTGAAAGTTCCCGCAGGAATTTCCGTCATTCCCGCGTCCTGGATAAGCGCAACTGCAAGGCCGGCACGCTCCGCAGTCTGCTTCAGCGCGAATAAGTCCTGAAGCACGGGCGTTTTAACAACAACTTTTTTCTGGCCTTCCCCATACCAGGATTCGAACCATTCCGGCTCGCCGCGCTTTGCCGAAAGTGCGCAAGAAACCGCCGCATGGGCGACTTGCACGGCCATCTTTCCCGGCGACAATTTGAGATCCTGCCGGGTGACTACTACCAATTTGTACTCGAAATCACGGTCACTCATTCTTTCCCTCTGGAGAACCGTAAAGAGATTCCATCTTTGCCGCAAGCTCTTCTACCTTTTGTTTTATCTGGCTTATGCGCTCTGTGACTTTGGCGCGTGAGTTGTTGAGTTTTTCAAGGTTCTTGTCAATATGGACAAGCGCGTCCTTTGCCGGCATTTCGATGCTTGCGCCAGCGCCTATTGCCACAACGGCCTTGTCCTTCTTTGCGGGCTTTGCCATAATGAAAACGCCTGCGCCGACAGGCATAAGCATTTCTTTTGCCTCGCCGTAGTGCTCAATGGTTTCGCGCGTTCGAAGATGCTCTGAAATTGAAGAATCTACCATTCTTGCGTTTTCCTCGAGGTATTCAAGCTGGGACCTTGCGGACTCGAACATCATTTCCGCTTGCTGTATCTCCCTGTCGAGATTTTCTGGGGATTTTGAATTCTTTGCGCTTGCGGGCATTTTATCACACTTGAATTGGTGGTTTTGTTATGAATCTTCGGGATTGTGTTATACTATATAGCATCCAGTAACCTTTATAAAAAAACCATCCATTCACCCCTTGCTCCTTTTGATGGTTGTTTTGCGCAGCGATTCTACGGGTAAGGGAATTTGCTGGCGGGCGCTATCAGGAACGGTAGATTCAATGTTGTTCGATGATGAGAAAGACAAAGGGCACGGCGGAGATGTGCCGGGCGGATTCTTCGACGAGAAGCCAAAGAAAGAGCCCGAGGAATTCCTCACATCTAAGGAAGATGCCGCAGAACCCGAGTATACCAAGAAGGTAACTCCTGAAGCGACAGCTCCAGCACCCGCAGCCCCCACTCGCATCCAGCCGGTCCAGCTCTTTGTAATGAAGACTGGAATCGGAAGAGAATTGGATGTCGTCAACGCAATATATCTTCGCCTACGCAAGATAAAAGCGCAGGTGTTTGCGGTATTCGCACCAAATGAAATACGCGGCTACATATTCATAGAGGCGCGCGAAAAGAACGAGATAAAGAAGGCGACTTCAGGCGTCACGCACGCACGCTCGATGCTCAAGGAAACCGTTCCTTATGAGCAGATAGCAAGTTTCCTCGTGCCTACCTCTGCAGTCATACGCATACGCGAAGGCGACATAGTGGAAATCATCGCAGGTCCGTTCAAGGGAGAACGCGCGAGAATCAAGTCCATAGACGAGCGCAAGGAAGAAGTTACTGTGGAACTTGTCGAGGCAATGATACCGATACCTGTCACGCTCAAGGGCGAGCAGGTTAGGACAATAGAAAAGAAGTAATAAATCAGGGTTACGCACTGCTGTATATAAAAAAAATGGAAGTGAACTAAATGGCACAGGTATTGGAAATATTGGTTGATGGAGGAAAGGCAACGCCGGGCCCGCCGCTCGGACCGACACTCGGACCGACTGGAGTAAACATCCCGCAGGTTGTCGCCAAGATCAACGAGAAGACGAAGGCATTCGAGGGAATGAAGGTACCGATCAAGCTCACAATCAACGCTGACCGCACCTTCGACATAACCGTCGGAACCCCGCCCGCATCGGCGCTTTTAATCAAGGAAGCAAAGGCGGAAAAAGGGTCCGGCAAGGCGAAGGAGCAGAAAGTCGGAAACATAACCCTCGAACAGGCCAAGAAAGTCGCTGACATGAAGAAGGATGCACTCCTCGGCGCAACCCTCAAGGCGCGCGTCAAGGAAATCATCGGAACCTGCACATCGATGGGTATCACCGTCGAAGGCAAGGAGCCGAAGGCGATCCTTAAGGAAATCAGCGAAGGCAAGTACGACGCAAAGCTGAAAGATTAATCGGGAAACCGATTATTCTCTTTATTCTAAATATCACAATCTAGAATTCAATTTCGAGATCGGGCGATTTTTAGAAAATAAACTTACGGCGCATTCATGCAAATCAGGCACAACGGCAAATCAAATCACATATTCACGATAAATAATTTAGAGTTGGCAAATCCAACAGAAAGAAAAGAAAGGCAAAAAGAGCCAAACCAAAACACAAAGAGGTAATAAAATGGAAGACCGCAGACGCGACGAATGGGAAGAGAAGTAATCTTCTAATTTAAAATTGTCAATTTTA
>JAQUQK010000121.1 GCA_028716125.1 Thermoplasmatota archaeon
GTGCTTTTCATTTCAGGGCCGAGTATGGAATCCACGCCGCGTAATTTCTGGAATGGGAATACGGATGCCTTTACGGAAATCTTGCGCGGTTCTATTTCAAGAACGCCGCTGCCGTCCCTTGCATCGGTTGCGCCATATTGCGAAAGCAACTCGCGAAGGCCTTTGCCCATCATTATTTCGGTGGCGATTTTTGCCATCGGGACGCCGATTGCCTTTGAAACAAACGGTATCGTCCTGCTTGCGCGCGGGTTTGCCTCTATGATGTAGATTATGCCGTTCTGGATCGCGAATTGGATGTTTATCACGCCGACTGTCTCAAGCGCGAGCGCAATCTTTCTTGTCTGGTCTTTCAGATGGCTTATTATGCGCGGCGAAAGCGTCTGCGGTGGAATTACCATCGCGGCATCGCCGGAATGCACTCCTGCTTCCTCGATGTGCTCCATTATGCCGCCGATGAAAACGTCCTTGCGGTCGCAGAGGGCGTCGATGTCTATTTCTATCGCGTCGGTAAGGAATTTGTCTACAAGAACTGGGCGGCCTTCGGAAACCTCGACTGCGGATTTCATGTATTCTTCAAGTTCCGCCTTGCTGTGAACGATTTCCATCGCCCTTCCGCCTAGAACGTATGATGGACGAACAAGAACCGGATAGCCGATTTTCTCTGCTACGTGCTCAACTTCAGCAAAGGATTTGCCTGTTCCTGCAGGCGGGCGCTTTATGCCTAAGTCCTTCATCAAATCCTCGAACAATTCGCGGTCTTCTGCAACGTCGATTGCTTCTGGGGATGTACCCCAAATTTTAGTTTCAAGGCCGCGGCGGTGCAATTCTTCCTTCAACGGAATTGCCAAATTGACAGATGTCTGCCCGCCGAACTGCACGATTACTCCATCCGGCTGTTCATGCTCAACAATTTGCATAACGTCCTCGAGCGTTAGCGGCTCGAAATAGAGGCGCGTTGAAGTATCAAAGTCAGTGCTAACGGTTTCTGGATTATTGTTTACCATTATTGCGTCGTAGCCTTCCTGCTTTAGCGTGAGCGCCGCATGGACGCAGCAGTAGTCGAACTCGATTCCCTGGCCTATGCGTATGGGGCCTGCGCCAATTACAAGGACTTTTTGCTTGTCTGTTTTCGGCTTTGCAGGTTCGGGGTAGCCGTTATAGGTCGAATAGTAATAAGGCGTCACCGCCTCAAACTCTGCTGCGCAAGTGTCCACCATGTTGTATTTCGGCAAAATTCCAAGCGAGGCGCACATGTCTGAGAGTTCGTTTTCTGGCTTTGCCGTAAGTTCAGAAATCCTGCGGTTCGAGAATCCATATTGTTTTGCCTTTGCAAGGTTTTCCGGCGTAAGCTCTGCGCGCAACTCGTTCTCGCAGTCAATGATGTTCTTTATCTTGCGAATGAAGAATCTGTTGTACTTCGCCCTTTCCTCGACCCAATCGATTGATTTTCCGCGACGCAAGGCTTCCGCCGCCGCAAAGATGCGCCTGTCAGTCGGCTTGCGAAGCTCCTCTTCAATCTGTTCGCTTGTCATCGCATCTGCGCCAGTGAACCCGAAGCGCTTGATTTCCAGCGAGCGGATTGCCTTGTGGAGCGATTCTTCAATACTCCTTCCGATTGCCATCACTTCGCCTGTGGACTTCATCGAAGTGCCGATGTGCCTGTCAACTGTGCGGAACTTGTCAAAAGGCCAGCGTGGGATTTTTGTAATGACATAGTCGAGCGCAGGCTCGAATGCTGCATAAGTATTGCCGGTAATTGGATTCTTTATTTCGTCAAGCGTCATTCCGATTGCGATTTTTGCTGCAGTTCTGGCGATTGGGTATCCTGTTGCTTTTGACGCAAGCGCCGAAGAACGGGAAACGCGCGGATTTACTTCTATAACGTAATATTTTCCGGTGTTGTAGTTGAGCGCGAACTGGACATTGCACCCGCCTTCGATTCCAAGTGCACGGATGATTTTAAGCGCTGCGTTCCTGAGCATCTGATGGTCTTTGTCAGAAAGCGTTTGCGCCGGAGCGACGACAATGGATTCGCCCGTGTGGATTCCCATCGGGTCGATGTTTTCCATGTTGCAGATTATGATGCAGTTGTCCTTCGAATCGCGCATCACTTCGTATTCAAATTCGCCCCAGCCGAGAACGCACTCTTCTATGAGCACTTGGCCTATGCGCGAGTAAATTATGCCCTTGCCGACAATTTCTTCAAGGTCTTCCTCATTGTGAGCTATTCCGCTTCCGGTTCCGCCGAGAGTGAAAGCAGCGCGTATGATTACCGGATATCCAAGCTCGGATGCAATTTTCTTCGCCTCTTCGACTGAACAAACCACGTGGCTGCGCGGAATTGGTTCGCCGATCTGATTCATTAGTTCGCGGAACTTGTCGCGGTCTTCGGCGAGTTCAATCGTATGCGCCGATGAGCCAAGAAGAGTGACGTTGTATTTTGCAAGGATTCCTTTTTCCGCTAGCTCGGAACAGAGGTTAAGCGCTGTCTGTCCGCCCATTCCCGAAAGAATGCCGTCAGGGCGCTCCTTTGCGATTATTTTTTCCAGGAATTCAACTGTGAGCGGTTCGACGTAAACCGATTCCGCAGTAGTCGGGTCCGTCTGTATCGTCGCGGGATTGCTGTTGACAAGCGCAACTTTCAGCCCTTCCTCGCGAACTGATTTGCATGCCTGCGAGCCAGAGAAGTCAAATTCCGCAGCCTGTCCAATCACAATTGGGCCTGAGCCGATTATCATCACTTTTTTCAGCGCAGGATTTTTCGGCATCAGTTCGCCTCCTTTTTATTCATCATCTTGGCGAATTCGTCAAAAAGCCATTCTGTGTCGTGAGGGCCAGGACTTGCCTCGGGGTGATACTGGACCGAGAATACTGGAAGCGTTTTGTGGCGCAATCCTTCAACTGTGCCGTCGTTCACGTTTACCTGTGAAACCTCAAGGCATTCAGGCAGCGATTTGGGATCAACTGCAAAGCCGTGGTTCTGCGACGATATATAGCAGCGCCCGGTGCGGAAGTCCTTCACCGGTTGATTTGCACCACGGTGGCCGAATTTCAATTTATATGTTTTCGCGCCAAATGTAAGCCCGAGAATCTGATGGCCAAGGCAGATGCCGAAAGTGGGAAGTTCCTGCAAAAGCTCGCCAACCGTTTTCACGGTCGTTGCCAAAATTTCCGGATGCGCAGGATTTCCGGGGCCGTTGGATATGAAAAGCCCGTCCGGCTTGAACTCGCGGATTTGCTTTGCGGTTGCATTGTATGGAGCCTGGACGACGTTGAATCTTTTTGCAAGGCATCGCACTATGTTTCCTTTTACTCCGCAGTCGATTAGAGCGACGGTTTTGCGCCCTGCGATTTTCGGGTGCTCGATTACACTTTTGCATGAAACGTCCGCAACCACGTTTTGCGCGTCTGGATAATCCATTTTCTTGACTTTTTCCAGAAGATCGTCCTCGTCCGCGCCATCGGTTGAAAGCGCCGTGCGCATGGTTCCGAAAACCCTTGTCTTGATTGTCAAGGCGCGTGTGTCTATGCCGGAAATTCCAGGCACGTCGTTCTTCTTCAAAAATTCGTCAATCGTCATCTCGCTTTTGCGGTGAACTGGCTCCGGGCACCATTCGCTGACAACGAATCCGCGCGCCCATATTTTTTGCGATTCCATGTCTTCGGAATTTATGCCGTAATTTCCAATCAGCGGATAAGTGGGCATTAAAATCTGGCCATTGTAAGATGGATCTGTAAGGGACTCTTGATACCCCTGCATTCCCGTATTGAAAACAAGCTCGCCAAAAACCGTCTTACGGGCGCCGAAAGCAATTCCCCTTAGCGTCGTTCCGTCTTCCAGAACCAGCAGAGCGTCCATTAAGGACAGG
This sequence comes from Thermoplasmatota archaeon, assembly GCA_028716125.1. Taxonomy (GTDB): domain Archaea; phylum Thermoplasmatota; class JAQUQK01; order JAQUQK01; family JAQUQK01; genus JAQUQK01. The sequence continues at coordinate 3,870 of JAQUQK010000121.1, forward strand.
GTATCGTTTATGCAGTATTTAGCCTTCCGCTTATTTTACAAAACCAGGCCCGCGTTTTCAGCCAGGCCCAGCATCAGATTCATATTCTGGACCGCCTGCCCGGAAGCGCCCTTGAGGAGGTTGTCTATTACCGAAACTACGACGAGCTGATTGTTGTCGTCAATCTCGAATCCGCCGATCACGCATTTATTGGTTCCCTGAACATCATGCAAATCCGGTATCTTGTCCGATATTTCCACAAAAGGCTCATTCGCGTAAAATTCTTTGAAAATCTGCTTTATCTCTTCTGGACTATGATTTTTCTTGAGCAAAAAGTGGGCGGTGCACATCATTCCGCGGAACGTGTCGATGACGTGCGGCGTAAAGCTCATCTTCGTTTTTATGAATTGCGCAATCTCGTACTTGTGGCGGTGTGTGGTCAGCTTGTATGCCTGGATGTTGTCTCTCAATATTGATGGGTCTTTCACATATGCCGATTCCTTGCCTGCGCCGGAATACCCTGACTTGCAGTCGAACACGATGTATTTTGCAATCTTTTGCACTGGATATGCGGCCAGAATCGAAGCAGTTACATAGCATCCGGGGTTTGCCACAAGGCGGGCTTTCTTTATTTTTTTCCTGAACAGTTCAGGGAGGCCGTAAACAGCCCTTCTTTCGGCATCCGCGTGCTTTGCCTCGTAAATTTTTTCGTATTCCTCAACGCGCTTGAAACGGTAGTCTGCACTCAAGTCTATTGATTTTGCCTTCAGCTTTGGAACCAATTTCATTGCAGTCTTGTTGGGAACTGCCAAGAACACCAAGCCGATTTTTGAATTGTTGATTTCATCTATGCCGAAGTTCGTGAATTCCAGTTCCTTGTCCTCAAAATCCGGATACAGTTCGCAAACTTTCCTGCCGGCATGATTTTCGCTGTTCAGGACTTTTAAGCTTACACCGGGATGCTTTCTCAAAATTTTGATTAGTTCGTAGCCCGTGAACCCGGATGCGCCGATTATTCCAACATCAGGCATTTTAACACCAAATATTCAATCGAACCGCGTGATCTCAAAGCACCGATTCCAGGATCGAAATCGCTTCGTCAACGTGCTTTTTGTTTATAACCATCGGGGGAAGCAATCTAAGCGTGTGATCTGCCGCATTGTTTACCAGCAGTCCTTTCTTAATGCAGTCATTGGCCACTTGCTTGGCGTCGGCTTTTATGTCAATGCCTATCATCAGGCCTTTTCCCCTTATCGCGGTTATGCTTCCTTTTTTCTTCATCAGTCCTTCGAGTTTTTTCACGAAATAGTTGCCCATTTCCACCGCATTTTCCATCAGGTGCTTTTTCAAAATGTAATCTATGGTAGCATTCGCGGCTGCGCATGCAAGGCAATTGCCCCCAAACGTGGAGCCGTGGTTTCCCTTTTCAAAATCCAGCCCTGCTCTCGAAATGCAAACTCCTATCGGAACGCCGTTGGCAATGCCCTTTGCAGTTGTGACTATGTCCGGCTTTATTCCTTCGTGAAGATACGCGAAGAACTTTCCGGTTTTTCCGTTTCCTGCCTGAACCTCATCGGCAATCAGCAGTATGCTCTTCTCGCGGCACAACTTTTCCACTTTTTTCATGTATCCTTTGTCCGGGATTATTATGCCCGCTTCGCCCTGTATTGGCTCGATTATTATTGCGGCAATTTCACCGGTTGCTGCCTTTTCAAGGTCGGCAAAATCGTTGTATTTTACAAAAGTTACGTCCGGCGAAAGTGGCATGAACGGCAGCCTGTATTTTTCCTTCCATGTCGCCGCAAGGCTGCCGCCTATCCTGCCGTGGAATCCATGCTCGAATGCTATGAATTTCTTTTTTCCAGTGACTTTCTTTGCAAGCTTTATTGCGGCCTCATTTGCTTCAGCACCCGAATTTCCAAAAAAGCATTTTTCGAGCCCTGATAGCTTTGCAAGCTTTTCGGCGAGCACGACCTGGGGCTCCGTGTAGTATAGATTGCTTACCTGCACTAGCTTTTCGGCCTGCCTGCTTATCGCATTTGCAACATATTTGTTGCCGTGGCCGAGAGGGACGCAGGCGATTCCAGTTATAAAATCAAGATATTTTTTGCC
>JAQUQK010000122.1 GCA_028716125.1 Thermoplasmatota archaeon
AAGATTTCGCTTTTCAACGAGCGCGGCGAGGTGCAGGCAATCGCAAGCAGGGAATACAAATTGCTGACGCCGGATGCGCTTTCGGTCGAACTGCCTGCCGATACTTTCTGGGATGCATTCAAGGAAGGCGTAGGCGAGGTGATGAAAAAGAGCAAGGTAAAGCCCGACGACATTAAGGCGCTTGCTCTTTCGGCGCAGGGCGAGACGCTGCTTGCGCTTGACAAGAAAGGCGCACCTCTTGGAAATTCGATAATCTGGCTTGACAACCGCGCACAGGAAGAAGCCGAAATTCTCTCGAAGGAATTCGACCAGGATGCTTGCTCTTACAAAATAACCGGGCAGGTAAAAATCGTTCCGACGTGGCCTGCATCCAAAATTTTCTGGCTTAATCGCCATGATAAGAATCGTTTCGGGAAGGCAAACAAATTCGCGCTTCTGGAAGACTACATGATAAACAAGATGACAGGTGAACTTGTTGCGGAAGGCAGCCTTCTGTGTTCAACGGTTTTCTGGAACATAACCACGAAAAAGTACTGGGACGAAATGCTTGACAAAATAGGGATTACTGCTGACCACCTTCCTAAAGTTATGGAATCGGGTGAACCCGTAGGAACACTAAAGCCGGAAATCGCAAAAGAGCTGGGACTTTCGCCAAAAACGATGGTTGCAACTGGCGCTCTCGACCAAGCGTGCGGCGCAATCGGCGTGGGAAACATAAAGCCGGGCGTGTTTTCGGAAAATACTGGTGCTGCGCTTGCCATTTGCGCAACTCTCAAAAAGCCGGTTTTCGACAAGCTCGGAAGAATGCCCATCCATTACCACGGCGTGCCGAACACATACATGGCGCACACATTCACAACCGGAGGAATGGTTTTGCGCTGGTTCCGCGACGGCTTCTGGTCCGAGGAAATGGCCGCAGCCAAAGCAAAGGGCATCGACCCGTACGACATGATTGGAAACGAGGCCGGAAAAGTTCCGCCGGGCTGCGAGGGGCTTGTGATGCTTCCGCACCTGCAGGGAGCGATGGCGCCAGAGGCAAATCCCAAGGCAAAGGGCGTTTTCTACGGCTTTACCCTGAAGCACACGAAGGCGCATTTCTCAAGGGCAATCATGGAATCAATAGCCTGCATAGTCCGCAGAAACATCGACGTTCTCGAAGACCTGAAAATCCCGGTAAATGAAATCCGCGTCCTTGGCGGAGGCGCAAGAAGCGATGTCTGGAACCAGATAAAGGCGGACTTCACGCGCAAAACTCTTGTAAGAACGGAGAATGAGGAAGCAGCCTGCCTTGGCGCGGCGATTCTTGCGGGAAAGGCCGTTGGAATATACAAGAACATAGAAGAAGCGTCAACCAAGATGGTGAAGGTGAAGCGCACCTATGAGCCGAATGCTGCAAACGTAAACGCATGCAAAGAAGCATACGGAAAATACGTTGCGCTCTATGACAGTTTATGCGGGATGTTTGCGAAGGAAAACGCATAAACGAGATAAAGATTGGCATTTTTCTGTTTTTTCTTTTACTTGTTTTCGGTTTTAACAAATCTCATCAGGAAGAACGCCGCAAACATCGCCGCAGACCCTACGATCCATATTATGCGATAGTCTTCGCCGAAGGCCGTTATCAATGCGCCCATGCCGGACGCCGCTATTGCATTCGGAACCGCCATGAAAAAGTTGGAAAGCCCCATGAATTTTCCTTCCTTTCCTTTGGGTATTAGGTCGGCAGTTATCGTATACGTCAGAACAATTATCGCACCAAGTCCTGCCGCGGTTATCCCCATTGTGACATATGCATATGCGATGTTGGTAATGAAAAACCCCTGGATCATCCCAAGGCCCGCCATCAAGATGCCTGCAAGCAAAATCTTTCTTTTGCCAAGCTTATCGGCAAAAATTCCGAATGGAACAGCGCAAACCACCAGAATTATCGTGAAAATCCCCATTATAATGTTCGAAGTTTCAACTTTTGCATTCAAGCTCTTCTCCGCATACAATACGAAGAACGACTGAATTGAACCCATCGCAAACCACCAGAGCATGGAAATGCAGAAGAATTTGGCAAGTTCATTTGCCGCAAACAGGTCTTTTACGATGTCGGAAAGTTTTGCTTTTTCTTCAACCGGGTAATTTTCCTTTTCCTTTATGCCGAATGCGGTCACAAGGCCAGTGACAAGCGCGACTGCCCCGAATATGCAAAGCGTTATCGTGGGGCTTTTATCCCACAATGCGGCGCTTACCATCATGGCAAGAACGACGCCAAGAATGTTCAATCCCTGCATGTAGCCGCTCGTCTCGCCTCGTTCAGATTCTTCTGTTATGTCGGGCATAAGCGCCCAGTAAGGACCCGCCCAGACGCTGTATGAAAATGCAACTACCAGATATGAAGCAATGAAAAGTGCAAGAGATAACATTGAGTTTGAAGTGCCTGCAAAAACAGCCATCCCGAAAATTCCCGCGGCAGACATTGGAACGAAAATTCTAAGATACGGCAGCCTTCGCCCAATCTTTGTTTTGGTCCTATCACTCATCGCACCGATGACTGGTGACAGCAGTATGCTCAATAACCAGTATGCGCCAATGACTAGCCCGGTCACAAGAGCGACGTTCGACGTTAAATTCTTCGCGATAGTCATTGGAATTGGGCTCATGTTCAGCGCCATTATCACGCCTATCGGAAGCGCGCCAATTCCAAGCGTTAGCTTTTGTTTCAGCGAAAGCATTCTGTCACCTCCAAATCAAATCCAAATGCCCAATCAACTTTTATTTCGTGGCTTTCAGCACTGCTTTTATGTTGTCGGCGTTCGACCCGTTCGGCACGAATTTCTTGTCAAGAATCGCGCCTCCGATCGTGTATGCCCAGACGTCGAGTTCCTTCATCTTCGCAATGCGCTCGAAGCTATTTATGCTGCCCGCGACAATTAATGGCTTTTTCATTGCGCCGCGCACGTTCTTGATGAGTTTCTCGATATCGCCATCGTAGCGGTATGCGAGCAGGTTTATTCCATCAAGCTCTTTTCGCTTCTCAACTGCCTTTGCTTCTTTCGTGATTTCGTCGATTGCCCCGCGAAGCAGGCATGGGTGCCCAACGATCTTGCCGATGTAGGGGAAATACTTGATCTTGGTTCCCTTTAGCAACGGAAGCGTCTTATCTACATATGTGCCGCCGATGAGATAATCGACACCGAGCTTCTTTGCCATTTCCGCCGACTTTATGGCCGCCTCCTCAGAAGCGCTTACAACCTCGAGGAACGTGGTCTTGCTGTCCTTTTTCATTAATTTGTGAAGTTCGATCAATTCCTTTTCGGGAAGGCCAATATCCTTGAAGCCCACGAATTCAACGCCAGCCCCGCGAACCTCTTTGTAAACTTCCATCGCGTTCGGGATGGTCTGGTCGTTGTACGTCAGCATGAAAATAAATTTCGTCATCAAATGCACCTTTGCTTTCGTTATTTCGGTTTTCTTAATAATAGTTTTGGCATAGCTGATTGCGATATTGTTATAAGCGAAATTTTAATTTGTAATCTTGGAGTGATAATATGGCAGACATAACAAAACCAGAGGAATTCTTCGGAGTGCTCGTACCGAGCAAGTTCAAGGCAGAGAAATCGGTCGGCGTGAGCTGCGTCGTGCAGATGAACATCGCAGGACCGAACGGCGGCGACTGGCTTATAATCATAAAGGACCAGAAGCTCGAGACGAAGAAGGGCGTTGAGCCAACCGCAAACGTCACCGTCAAGATGAAGGACGAAGACCTCATCAAGATGGCAAACGGAAAGCTCAGCCCTGTATCCGCATACATGACAGGCAAGCTCTCGTTCAAGGGAGACATGGGCCTCGGAATGAAGCTCCAGAAACTCGGAATAATGTAAATAACGCGGCTCGAGTTTTCTTATCTTTTTCTATTTTCGATTTGCGCCGCCGATTTTTCAAAAATGACTGCAACGAACATGGAAGTTGATTGCTATGGACGCAAAAGAACTTGCAATGAATGCACTCAAAAAGAAGCGCGAAGGCAAAGAATTGACGGATGAAGAGAAAAAGGCGGTTATGGAATACTACAAGAGCCGCCCGCTTTGATTTATCTCTTTATTATATAATCTATCGGGAATTTTGTCAGCTTGCGCGCTCCGCTTTCCGTGACCACAACAACATCTTCCGTTGCCCAAGTGCTCTCAATTTCCTTGTTGTATGCCCCAGTGGACATTGTGAAGGCCATTCCTTCCTCGAAGGTCCATTCGGAGATAAGGCCGCATTCCTCGCCGTCGAGCCCGATGCCGTGGCCGCTTGCGCCCGATGATTTCTCGCCAGCCGCAACATAGTCATGTGTTCCACAGGCCGCAATCACTGCATCCATTCCGCTTGCGCCCGGCTTTACCGCTGAAAGGAAATTTTTGGCCGCCTGCTTTGTGATTTCCGCAAGCTCCTCTTCCTGCTTTGTTATCTTGCCGAAGCCGAATACGCGATCATTGTCTGAATTGTATCCATCATATTGCAGAATGACGTGGAGTGATAGCAGGTCGCCGTCGTCTATCGTGGCATCGGTTGCATTCGCCCAGCCGAGGTCGCGCGACTTCATGAAGTTGGCATCGACGTATTCCGCGCCGTACCCGTGTCCAAGTTCCTCAATCTTGCGCTGAACCTGCTTCTCGGTAATGCCGTGCCTGATTATGCCGTGCGTTAGTTCTTCGCAGATCAGGTCATTGATGTTGGATGCCATCTCAAGAAGCTTGATTTCCTTCTGGCTCTTGACGCGCCTCTGGATGTCGAGCAAGTCTGTCATCTGTATCTCGGTGCTCACGTTGCTGCGCATTGATTCGTACAAATCCCATGGCACGAATTCTTTGCCAACTAGACCGACTTTTCTCTGCTTGCCGTTTCCTGCGTAACTTGCTATCGTGTCATCTATCTCAAGCCACTTCTTTATTTCAATGAATGGCTTTTCCTTCGTGGTTCCGGCAATGGTTCGCGCCGCCCAGTCGGTCATGAAGTCGCATACGAAAAGCTTCGGGTCATCCTCAAGCGGTATGACTGTAAGCGCCTGGCTGTAGCCGCTGACGTTGAAATATCCGCAGTATGGCTTGTAGCCCGTAAGATAGCGTGAATTCGAGCTCCTCCATGCATCCGAATACACAAGAAGCAGGTCGAGGTCGCGCTCCTTCATCATGGCCTTGGTCTTTTCTATTCTCTTTATGTGGTCGTCCGGGGTTATCGCAGAATATAGCATCTAATCGCTCCTTCGATTTAAATGAAATTCCCGTTAATAACGGTTTCCAACTCGCCGCATTGGAAATTGATATATATCACATTATGATTTGCTCCTAAAAGGTGAACAAATGAAGATAGCATGTGTTGATACGATAACGCCCGGAAACAGCATGGAGGAAAGATTTCAGAATCTTGAGAAGTGGGGCTTTGACGGCATAGAAATCTGGGGTGTTGTCGGCGAAGAGGGCGAGCTTGACACCATGGCAAAACAAGTTCAGGAACTCTCCGCTTCATACAAGATTAAGCCCGCATGTGTAGTCATCGCGAGCCCGGCGGCGCTTGCGCCGTTCACAGAGGAATTCTTAGAATCAAAATTGTTTGCTGTTAAGGAAAGCATACGTATTGCTGCAAAACTTGGAGCAGTCACACTTTACGCGATGGAAGAAGGAGCGCAGAGCGTCCCCGCCATAAGCGAGGCGCCAACTCCCTCCGATGAGGAACGCGAAGTTATGCTCAAATTTTTCAGGGAAGCCGGAAAATACGCAGTCGATCAGGGCGCAATACTCACGCTGGAGCCGGTAAACAGGTACGAGACGCACTACATCAACCGCGTTGACCAGGCGATAGAAATCTGCGACACTCTCGGACTTGAGAGCCTGAAAGTAATGGCGGACTCATGCGAATTGAACATGGAAGAGTCAAACATATCGCAGGCAATCAA
>JAQUQK010000123.1 GCA_028716125.1 Thermoplasmatota archaeon
TACGGCCCGTCGCGCTCGTATCCGAATTTGCGGTAATACTCGCGCACCCCTACGCCGCTCATGACGAGCATCTTGGATGCGCCCCACTCCTGTTTTGCGATTTGTTCCGCCTCGCGCAAAAGCGCAGTTCCGTACCCTTTGTGCTGGGCGCTTTCATCCGTTCCTGCCTTGCCGATTCCAACCATCTGGCCGACGACTTTGACTTCACGGACGATTCCTGCGTTTTGCCCTGCGATTTCGGGGCGATGCGCTTTTGCCGACGGCAGGCGGAGGCGCAAGTACCCAACAAGACAATCGTTCGTTTTGTCCTCGTATGAAAGGAATGTTTCCTTGCCGCCTGATGCTTCGTAGTCGATGCGCGAAAGTTGAATGTTCGACTTGTCAAGTTTCCTGCCTTTCAACTCGCCATATCCCATCTCGCGGCAACGGATGCATCCGCAATGCTTGTCGTGCGCTTCCAATTCCTGTGCCACAAGCTCGCGCAAATTGCTTTGCAAAATTCCCGCATCAATTAGATTCGTAGGAATGTCTCTTTCTATTCTCTGGATTCTGACCCATGGCGGGACGATTTCCTTTACGCGTGCAAGCAGCTTGGTCGCACTTTCCACATCAAGCGGCTTGTATTCGCCGTTCTTCCACATATCGTAAAGTTTCGTTCCTTTGATTACGAGTGTCGGGTAAATTTTCAGCATATCCGGGCGGAAGTCTGGGTTTTCAAAAATTGTCTTGAATGCCTGAAAATCGCGCTCAGTGTCGTTTCCAGGAAGCCCCGGCATCATGTGATAGCATACTTTCAGTCCCGCGTCTTTGCAGATTTGCGTCGATTGAATGCTCTCCGCAATTCCGTGCCCGCGCTCGACGAATTTCAAAACATCATCATAAACTGTCTGAACGCCAAGCTCTACCCTTGTAGCGCCATATTTCAAAATGTTGTCGACGTGGTATTCCCTGCAATAGTCGGGGCGCGTTTCGACAGTGAGTCCGATGCAGCGCGATTTTGCAGTTTCGTTGATCAATTGTGCTTCTTCTAGATTGATTGCGCCGAAATCCTCGCCGGACAATTGGCCGGTTTTGTCAATGGAAAAAGAATTCATGGCGTCGAAGCAGCGCTTTACGAACTGTTCCTGGTAGTCAAGAGGGCGAGCCGTGAACGTGCCGCCCATCACGATTAGGTCTATCTTGTCCGTGGAATGGCCGATGGCATTCAACTGCTCTATTCGGTGCCGCACCTGCCTGTATGGGTCGAATTCAAGCGACCCTGCCCTTCTTGCCGCAGGCTCCTTGCCGGTATAGCTTTGCGCCGAGCCCAAGTCAGGCCCTCCGGGGCAGTATATGCATTTTCCGTGCGGGCACTTTTCCGGAGAAGTCATTACCGCGACAACTGCAACTCCGCTTATAGTTCGTACTGCCTTCCTGCGAAGCACTGGAAGGACGTGCTGCATCTCTTCCTCGTCGGCATTGGCAAGAATATCGGAGTTTCTTGGTATCTCCTTCATGCCGTATTTTGATGCAAGCTTTATCTTGGCGGTCTGAACGTTTTCCTTGGTTATTTCGCCGCGTATTATTTTAGAAATTATCTCTGAGTAGAAATCCATGTCTGCCGCGGTTTGTAATCTGCTCTGGCATTAATTACCTTTATATCCGTAGAATTGATGCTACCGCGAGGGGATTACTCATGGCATTCTTCAAGAAGAAGGAAGTAAAGACAGAAGCGCCAGCATATCTGGATTTGGGAGAATATGCCCAGACCCACGTTACTTCTGGCGAGGACAAGGGAACGCTGCACATCAAGATGGCGGAAATGCACCGCTACGAGGATATGAGGGACATCGTCCAGCTTGTCTACGATGGAAATGTCGTAGTAATGGACTTCTCTCCAGTAAGCGGGGACGACATCGTGATGAAGCGCATAGGCAACGAGCTTAAGCAGATGACGAACGACATACACGGCGACATTGCGGGGCTTGGGCAGACAATGCTCATACTTGCGCCCGCCGGCGTAAAAGTCGATAGGCAGAAGCTCAGGTTCTAATTCTTTTTTTCCGGTTTTTTTATGGCAGTTACCATTCTTGACACACCTTGCCCAGTCTGCGGGGAAAAGAAGCTTGAGTACCGCGTAGAGCGCCTGGACATCCCACACTTCGGGGAAACCCTCCAGACAACTCTAATGTGCCAGGGATGCGACTACAAGACAACTGATACGCTCATAGTGAGCCAGAAAGAGCCGACCAGATACGAGATTTTCGTCGATTCCGAAGACGACATGATGGTGCGCGTCATAAGATCCACATCAGGGACAATAAAGTTCCCGGATCTCGGAATAACTGTCGAGCCTACGCCGCTCTCGGAATCTTTCATATCCAATGTGGAAGGCGTTCTCAACCGCGTCAAGGACGTCCTTATGCAAGCAATAGACGGCGCAGATACGGAAAGCCAGAAATTGCTTGGAAAACGCCTTGCGGAAACTATTGAACTCGTAAGAAACGGCAAACAGCCGACAACTTTCATACTTGATGACCCGTTCGGCAACAGCGCAATCGTTTCTGAAAAGGTCAAGAAGCGCCTGCTGACCGAGGAAGAAGTAAGAGAACTGAAGATTGGAATGTTCGTCCTGGAAAAGTAAGCGCCATCTGTTTTTTATCGATTTGCGGACTTTACGGCATCTGCAATTTTCAGCGCCTTGACGGTTTCTTTCACGTCGTGGGTGCGGATTATATTCGCGCCGTTTGCTGCCGCAAGAGCGTGCGCCGCAATGCTTCCTTCGAGGCGTTCGCCTTCTGGTGCGCCGCCGAGAATGTTTCCTATGAATCTCTTCCTGGACGCGCCAACGAGTATCGGGCACCCGAGCGTTTTGTATTCGGAAAGCCTGCGCAGGATTTCGCAGTTGTCTTCTATCCCTGAACCGGTGCGCTTGCCGAATCCAAGTCCTGGATCGACTATGATTTCCTTTATTCCGGCAGCTTTCGCCTTTTCGATGCGCTCCTGCAAAAATTCAATTGATTCGGCGACTACGTCTTTATACCCGGGCTTTGACTGCATGTCCTTTGGCTTGCCAAGCATATGCATTATGATTACCGGCACTCCAAGCTTTGCCGCAGTTTCAATCGTTCCCTTCTTGCGAAGTCCATAAACGTCGTTTATGATATCCGCGCCTGCTTCTATTGCGGCCTTTGCGACTTCTGGCTTGTAAGTGTCAATTGAGATTGGGATTTCGGACTTTTTGCGTATTGCTTTTATCACAGGAATGACGCGCTTTGATTCCTCATCTGCGCTCACTGGTTCAGAGCCGGGGCGCGTTGATTCCCCGCCAATGTCAATTATGTCTGCGCCCTCTTTTACCATTTCGAGCGCACGTTTTAGTGCTGCACTTGCATCGAAGAATTTTCCGCCGTCGCTGAAGCTGTCAGGGGTAACGTTTAGAACCCCCATCACATATGTGCGCTTCCAGTCGAAAACGGTTTTGCGGATTTTTATTGGCAAAGAGGTTCGCTCGGCGTTTTCCAGCAATTGAATTATCTTGCCGCCAAGGTCTTTGAGCGACTTGTATTGGTGCGCCAGTTTTTCGGCCAGGCGATACATCTGCGCCTCTGTTCCTGTGATTAGAATGTCGGTATTTTTGCCGTTCAGCGCTTCCTTTGAAATCGCGGCCTCGGCCCCGCACGCAAGCGCCTCCTGCTTTATGATGAGCGCACTGCGCGATGGCGCGTCGTAAACCTGGACTGCGCGGAAGACCGCCTTTCTTTTCATGATCTGGACGCCTGCCTCTTCGGACCCAAGAGCGCGGATTATTTTTGCGGCTTCTTCCGTATCATGGATGAAGCGTATGTGCGGGTTGCGCATATTGTGGAATTGGATTGCGGGTGTTAAGGGTTGCTATTTGAATTTTTACCTGTTACCTGTCAAAAATCTATTTAAATTGTTAAAGTTTTCATATTATGAAAGTGAAATTCCAAAATCAAAATAATTGGAGGTGGGTGGAGGTGGTTCAGCAAAAAATTGCAGGAGGCAATGACATCGCCAGGATACGATATGCTTTCAAGCGCAGCAAGGTGCGCTTCAACGTCTTGGAAGCGCTTGCAGAAAGGGAAACGACGTACTGCGGCGAAATCTGCAGGATGACGGGATATTCTGCAAGAGACATTGTCGGGGTTATAAGGGGGAACGGTGATTATACGGCGAAACTGTCGTTTGTAGAATTGGGCCTTGTGAATGAATCGAAAGACGAAGAAGACAAGCGGCTGACACGTTATGCCATATCGGATTACGGGCGCTCGGTCTACGACAAGATCAAGGTAGATCTTCAGGAATGAATCAATACTGGGCGGGCGCCGGCTTTTATTTTAGTTTATATTTTCAATTCCTAATAAAAAGCGCTCTCAGAAACCCTTTTCTAAACTATACGGATAACAGCTTTGAGAGAACAAGAAACAAAAAAGGAGTTGGGAAAAATGATTAAGCTGGTATTGCTAAGGCACGGCCAGAGCGCATGGAACCTGGAGAACAGATTTACCGGATGGACTGACGTAGACCTTTCCGAGCAGGGAGTAAAGGAAGCAAGAAGCGCAGGAAAGCTGCTCAAAGAAAACGGATACACCTTTGACATAGTCCACACCTCATATCTCAAGAGGGCGATACGGACCACATGGCTTGCGCTTGAGGAAATGGACATGATGTGGCTGCCAATTCACGGAACATGGCGCCTCAACGAAAGGCACTACGGCGCGCTCCAGGGACTCAACAAGGCTGAGACCGCGAAGAAGTACGGCGAGGAGCAGGTCCATATCTGGCGCAGGTCTTATGACATTCAGCCGCCTGCGCTCGACAAGAAGGACGAGAGATTCCCCGGATTCGATCCGCGCTATAAAGGACTGAAGAAAGAGGAAATTCCGACAACCGAGAGCCTAAAGGACACCGTAAAGCGCGTACTCCCATACTGGAACGAAGTGATTGCACCGGAAGTCAAGAAGGGCAAGAAAGTGCTCATTTCCGCCCACGGCAACAGCCTTCGCGCCCTTGTCAAATACCTCGATAACATGGCAGACGAGGCAATCGTGGAACTGAACATCCCGACTGGCGTTCCCCTTGTTTACGAACTGGACGAGAATCTCAAGCCGCTCAGGCACTACTATCTTGGCGACGAGGAAGCCGTAAAGAAGGCGGCGGAAGCGGTCGCAAACCAGTCGAAGGCCAATAAGTAAGCGATACAAGTATTAATTTCCTTATTCTATTCTAATTTTGATCCGATGATTGCCATAATTTCCGGAACTGCTTTTGTTTCGCTGAAAAACAAGTGTGAAAAAATTACTGTCGAAACTCCTTACGGGCAGGTTGAACTATTAAGAACAAAACTTTCCGGGAAGGACGTTTACTTCCTCCAGCGCCATGGCAATGGAATGAAAGTTCCGCCGCACCTTGTGAACTACTGCGCAAATATCTGGGCGCTAAAGGCTGCGAAAGTGGACAAAATAATTTCAGTATTTGCAGTCGGGTCGCTAAAACAAAAAATAGAGCCGGGCGACTACGCAGTAGTTGATGACTTTGTCGATCTGACAAAGAGCCGCGCCCCTACATTTTTTGAAAAGGAAAAAGTGCACATAGACGTGAGCGAGCCTTATGATCCGAAAATCAGAATGGCACTTCTCTCCGCCTGCAAAAATGCTGGTGCGAAGGCGCACGACGGCGGAGTTTACGTCTGCACTGAAGGCCCAAGATTTGAGACAAAGGTGGAAATCAGGATGATGGCGCAATTCGGCGACGTCGTTGGAATGACCGGCGTTCCGGAAGTCGTTCTCGCAAACGAGCTGAAAATCCCGTATGGCGCGCTGGCGTTCTCAACAAATTATGCCTGCGGGATAAAGGGCGCGCTTGACGGGGATGAGATAGACAGGATTTGCGCCGGCAAGGCTAAAGAAATACAAAA
>JAQUQK010000124.1 GCA_028716125.1 Thermoplasmatota archaeon
CCGCGCTTTGAAGTGCCAAAGAAGATATGGGCGCACATCAAGTCCGCAAAGCTCCAGGACCCCAAGCACGGCAGAATCGTAAACGTCGATGCGACCCTTGCGCCACTCCTTGGAAAGAAGGTCGGAGCGCAAATCGACATGATGGCAATGACAAGCGCATATTCAAAGCTCATAGCGAAAAAGTAAGTTGTTGCTTTTCCGCAATAATGGCGATTTTATCAAATTTTTCTTCCATTATTAGGCGGTTGGGTTTTTCGAGACGAAAAAAAAAGCACCCGTAATTTTTGTCCCCGGTCCCCCTGATGTTTATGTTTATCGTGCCGTGCTATCCCAAGTCCGAATTGGAGTCGGAATGAGGTTATTGGGGGGTTTGGATACGATCCAATTTACCAATAAAATAACTAAACGATTTGTTTTTACTTTTCGCAGTCTCGACCGAAAAACACTTTGTAGTTTCAATCATAAAATCAATACGACTACTAAATTTTTTAGATATAAATTGATTAAAATTTTCTTTGGTAATTGTATCTGTAGCATCCAATGGAGCAATACCAAATTTTCTCAAATCCCTTTCACACAAACCTGCTAGATACCAACTTTCTATTTCCTTTTTAACTACAATAATTTTGTCCGCGTCCATATTTCCTGCTTTCTGCAATGTCCCTTGTTTGGTTTTTGTTATACAACGATCGACGTCAAAGTCTGTCATAAATAGATATTTTGCACCATAACCTTTAATTGAAGCAAGCCACCCCTCTAATTTTTCCTTTTTCATATTGGCATATTTTATAATTGATATTGGATAATACTTCCCCTCAATTGCAGGCTGTATAATTTTATTGAAAAATCGTTCGTCGTCATCGCCTTCGACAAGGAGATACAATGGATTGTAATTCATATTACGCACCCAGGAGATTTTGAATGTATAATTCATCTATTCCAATCTGATTTTTCAAGAACGCTTTTACACTCTCTTTATCTCCGGGTTTTTCTATTTTTGAGAACCCATCCTTATCGCGCGAAGTTAGCAATAGATTTTCCAAACCTGCATTTTTTACTATCTCGGGATTGTGGGTTGTTATCAATATTTGCTTGTTGTTCGACGCATCCTTCATCATAGCGATTATTTTCGATATCAGATATGGATGTATGTTTCGCTCTGGTTCTTCGATGATTGTTAGTGGCTTTATCTCAAAATACAATGCAACAATCAATGCGAGTATGTTCACAGTTCCATCTGATATCAGCGAAGCAGGCAAATTGGTATCTTGATAATATGTTTCCTGCAAAGTGACGAGCAATGATTTATCTACAAATCGATCAACATCGAAATCATCTATAAATGGCAAAATGTCCTTCAAAAGATTTACGAATTTTCTCTTTTTTTCTTTGTCTTTGAGGATGTTTTTCAAGATTATGGACAGGTTCTTTCCACTCTCTTCTAATTCGGATTTTCCTGTCATTCTAGAAGGCTGTTTCGACAGTTTTGGATCAAAATCATATATGGAGATATTATCAAACAGATTTACAATACCAAAAAGATTCATTGGGATTATATGAGGCTTCTCGATCAGTGGAACTTTTGCATTCAATTTTTGTTCCTTAAAAAATCTAGATAGGAACTCATTCGTTTTTATTGATTTTATAGATTCGTTGGTCGAATTTAATTCAACACTAACTGTTTTCTTGTTGTGGGACAATATTATCTCGCCTTCTCCTATGGTTTCCTTTTCCTCTACTTTTACTCTTTTCTGTTTGAGTTTGTAGAACTTACATTTCATTGTCAATTTATCTTTTACAAGATCGAAACCGTGTCCTCTCTTCTTGAAACCCATTTCAAAATCATATATGATCTCGTATGTTTTTATGCCGATTAAGCCCTTGTCATCAAAACAAATACCTCTATAATCCGTATCAGAAGCAACGGTAAATGATAGGTTCTTTGACGCGCCGATTTTTATGTTTCTCAAATACTCGATTCCGCCCTGCATAGATATTGCATTATCCAAACCATATTCGGAGATGTCTCTTATAAATTGAAAAATTTGAACAAAATTGGACTTACCGCCTGCATTAGCACCGATTAATACGTTGAATTTATCGAGAGTCAATTCCAGTTGATTGAAGCTTTTGAAATTTGTTATCTGCATTCTCTTAATTCCCATACAAATCCCAATTAGTGATGAGATTATCTTATATAATAATATCTAGAAAAATGCAGTTCCAACCCAAAACCATCAAATCCCCATTTTAGATTGCTCAACTGCGAAACATCCGAGGTTCCCAAAATGAAACTCCTCTTCGTCTGCGCCGGAAATACCTGCAGAAGCCCGATGGCAGAGGCGCTTTTCAACAATCTTGTGCGCGAACGCGCGATTCCCGATAAATTTTCTGCCGAGTCTGCCGGGACGGATGCGCCGGAAGGCGAAAGGGCGAGCGAAAATGCCGCGCAAGTCCTAAAGGAAGACTACGGGATTGACATAAGCGCGCACCGGGCAAGGCAGGTAAGCGCCGAAATGGTGGAAAAGGCGGACGTCGTGCTTGCAATGACGAAGGCGCACAAGGAGAAGATTGTTTCATATTTTCCGCAGGCGAAGGGAAAGGTTTTCACGCTGAATGAATTTGCATTTGGCGTTTCGCGGGACATAAGCGATCCGTATGGCGCGGATTTGCCCGAGTATAGGAGATGCGCACGGGAAATTCTGGCGGCAATTGAGAAAATAATCGAGAAAATTGGGGCGCGAAAGTGAAGAGAAACGCCATTTTATTTCTCAGGCCCCGTTGAAAACATATATAAACATCCTCGCCAATATTCAGTATTGAGGTAATGAAATGGCCGCTAAAGACATAAAAGAGGAAACCGCTGAGTTATTGGAGCAGATAAAAGACGATGCAAAAGAAGCCGTGAAGCGCGTCAAGGAAGATGCAAAGGACGTCATAAAGCGCGCAAGAGAAGATGCGCAGGAAGCCGTGAAAGTGGCAAAGGGCGAAGTCGCATCTGTAGAGAAAAAGGTAGTACATGCAATCGAAAAGGATCCCATGCGCTCGGTGCTCATCGTTGCTGGCGCGGGACTGCTTTTGGGACTTATAATCGGCGGGGCGATGGCGCACAAAAAGCACTGCTGCTGCAAGGAATAATTAATCCATAAATGGAGAAAAAAAGTGGTGCAATGTCAGAGGAAAGCAAGTCGCCGATAATGACGCTTTTAATCGGGATGATCAAGGAGATAATCGCATATAAAATCGCGATGCTGAAAAAGAAGGCGGTGCACATGTGCGTCGCAATGTCACTGACGTTTGCGGCGATGATTGCGATTATTTTCGGCCTTGGCGCATTTGTAAGTTGGCTGTTCCCAATATTGCCGGCAGGAATCGGCCACCTGATTGTCGGGTTCGTGTTCCTGATTGCGGCGCTAATAGCCGCGAAAACGGCATAATCCATCTCTTTTTTCCTTCTGGTTTTGTTCAACATCATATTTCAATGGCCAATATATGCCGGCATTGTTGAGCTAGTGGGCGAGGAAAATCACCAAGAACAGCCTTTTCCGGCAGAATATAGCAACGCGGTAGTGCCGATTCTTGGTTTTTTTGCGAATGCTTATGTTATCAATGGAAAGAGATTAACGCTTGTGGACTCTGGAGCGCCAAGGGTTGCGCATCTGGCAAAGGCGGCGATCTCAAAATTGCTTGGGCGCGAAATTTCAGCCGTGGATTCCATAACCGCGACACACTGGCACGTAGACCATGTGGGCGGGATTTCGGAAGCCATACGGCAGACTGGCGCCGATCTGCATCTTTCTGCGCGAATTGCATACCACCTTGAAAATGGGGGGCGCATAATCTACCCGAGGATATTTTGCAATGAAACAATCATGCCGGACCGCAGTGGCATAAAAAAGCCGAAATTCAGATTGCGTGATTTGCTGAAAATGGATTTCATTGGGCTTCCGCTTCAGAGACGGATATCGCCAAGGTTCAAGGCAAAACGATATTTCAAAGACGGAGAGAATCTTCCTGGGCACCCGGAATGGAAAGTGATAGAAACC
The DNA here is from genome assembly GCA_028716125.1 of Thermoplasmatota archaeon. Classification (GTDB taxonomy): domain Archaea; phylum Thermoplasmatota; class JAQUQK01; order JAQUQK01; family JAQUQK01; genus JAQUQK01. Next base: position 4,047 of record JAQUQK010000124.1, read on the forward strand.
CCCGGCCACAGTCCCGATTCGGTTTGCTTTTGGCACGAAGAGACTGGCACGCTGATTTCAGGCGACACGATAAACTGCGGAACACTGGGGCCGGTAACGTGCAGGTTCGTCTGGAACGAAGAAGAGTATGCAAAATCCATTGCCAAGCTGAAGACCTTGAACGTCAGGCGCATCCTTCCGGGGCATGGCTGCATTCTCGAAGGCGACGATCTGATGTCGAAAATAGTTTGCAATTTCAATGTCAAAATCGCATCGCCTGCGCCGTCTCCTATGCCTTTGCCAGTTGAATGATTTTCAAACGCCTTAGCCACCAAAACTAATTAAAAGGAATCTCAATTCATTTGTGTCTGGCTGGCAGGGGCGCTTCTGTGAATGGGAAAATTGGTTTTGACAACGAAAAATATCTTGAGCTTCAAAGTGAGGAAATACTTCGCCGCGTCAACGGCGGGGACAGCAAATTATATATAGAATTCGGCGGAAAGCTCATCCATGACGGGCACGCCTCGCGCATCCTTCCGGGCTATGATCCGAGCATAAAGATGCGCCTTCTCCAGAAGATAAAGGACAAGATGGAAGTCCTGATTTGCATTTACGCGGGCGACATCGAGCGCAAGAAGATACGCGCGGACTTCGGAATCACATATGAGGCAGACGCCCTCAAGACAATGGACGAATTGCGCGAGTGGGGCATAAACGTCACAGGAGTCGTAATAACGCGCTTCGAGGGGCAACCCGCGGCAGAGCAGTTCAAAAAGAAGCTGGAGCGCCGATTTGTCACCGTTTACCGCCATAGGTTTATAGAAGGATATCCATCGAATGTTGACAAAATCGTGAGCGAAGAAGGGTTTGGAAGAAACGACTATATTCCGACCACAAAACCAATAGTCATAGTAACCGGGCCTGGACCGAACAGCGGCAAGCTTTCGACGTGCCTTTCCCAGATGTACCACGACCACAAGCGCGGGATAAACGCAAGGTACGCAAAGTTCGAGACTTTCCCAGTGTGGAATATGCCATTGAAGCATCCGGTGAACATCGCATACGAAGCCGCAACCGCAGATTTGGGCGACGTGAACATGATAGACTCTTTCCATCTTGAAAAATATGGAGAAACAGCGATAAATTACAACAGAGACATCGAACTATTCCCAGTTGTAAAAAGAATTCTTGACAAGATTGCCGGAAAGTCCGTGTACAACTCGCCGACCGATATGGGCGTAAACAAGATAGGATTCTGCATCACCGATGACGAAGTAGTAAGGGAAGCGGCAAAGCAGGAGATAATCAGGCGATACTTCAACTATGCAAAAGAATACGTTCTTGGGCAGGCGGAAAAAGATGCAGTGGCGCGGATTGAGAACATAATGGGCGAGCTTGGCATCAAGCCCATCGATAGGAAAGTTGTTGAGCCAGCGCGCGAAGCAGCAAGGAAGGCCGAAGGAATAGAGGGAAAAGGCCACAAAGGCGTTTACTGCGGCGCCGCGATGATGCTGAAGAACGACGAAATTCTAATCGGCAAAAATTCTCCGCTTATGCATTCGTCGTCAAGTCTTGTCCTGAACGCGCTTAAGGTCCTGGCGGGAATCCCGGACAGCATTCACCTGCTTTCCCCGAGTGTAATGCAATCTATAAGAACACTGAAGGAAAACCTGCTGAACGCAGACGTTGAAAATCTAGACTTGAACGAGACTTTGATAGCGCTGGGAATAAGCGCCGCATCCAACCCGACGGCTCACGCAGCTCTTGGCAAGCTCAAGGAGTTGCGCGGCTGCGAAGTCCACCTGACGCACATACCCACGCCTGGAGATGAGGCGGGACTAAAGAAGCTGGGAATAAACTATACATCAGACCCGCAGTTCTCGACGAAGAGC
>JAQUQK010000125.1 GCA_028716125.1 Thermoplasmatota archaeon
AAGGTGCTTTTCCTCGACGAGCCGACCCTCGGCCTAGATGCGCAGACAAGAAGGCACATCTGGGATTACATAAAGAGGCTCAACAAGGAAGCGGGCGTGACAATTATTCTTACAACACATTACATGGAGGAGGCCGACTTCCTCTGCGACCGCATCGCAATCATGGACCACGGCAAGATTGTTGCAATGGACACGCCTGCAAAACTAAAGGACATTCTTGGCGGCGACGTTATTTGCATCGACTATGATGGAAGCGCGGACGTCTTCCTCGAAAGCGCAAAGGCGCTCGAGTGGGTTAAGACGGCAAAGAAGCACGACGGCAATTTGTGCCTTACGATGGAGCATGGCGAAAGGCGCATTCCCGAACTTGTGGCGCTTGCGCAAAAGACAGGGCTTGCAATCAAATCCGTCGCTCTTCACAAGCCTAGCCTGGAAGAGGTGTTCCTGCACTTCACCGGAAAAACAATCCGCGAGCAGGAAGCAAGCCAGAACGAAAGGATGCGCGGGCATGGCGGGCCTCACAACCCGAGAATGCGCAGGGGGCATTAGATGAAAACGATAAACTGGACTGCAATCTACGTGATGTGGCTTCGCGAGATGAAGCGCTTTGCCCGCTCAAAGTCGCGCGTGGTGGGAACGCTCGCGATGCCATTGATGTTCCTTGTTTTCATCGGATTCGGCTTCAGCAACATGACTGTCGGCGGCGCAGGCGGGGCGAGCGTGAGCTACATCCAATTCCTCGTGCCTGGAATTGTGGGGATGAACCTGCTGTTTACGTCTATGTTCGCTGGAATTTCCGTTCTCTGGGACAGGGAATTCGGGTTCCTCAAGGAAATAATGGTGGCGCCAGTCAATAGGATTTCAATAATGCTTGGAAGGACTGCTGGCGGCGCAACTACTGCGATACTTCAGGGCATGGCGATACTCTTGATTTCAATGCTTGCGGGATTCAAGATACTTTCAGGTTCAATTGCGCTGTCGATCCTGCTTTCGCTGGCTTTCATGGTTCTGGTTTCGATTGCGTTCATTGGCCTTGGGCTCATATTCGCCTCTAACATGAAGGACATGCAAGGGTTCCAGCTAATAATGAATTTCATAATATTCCCGCTGTTCTTCTTGTCGGGAGCGCTGTATCAACTTGAAAATCTGCCGGCGGCAATACGCTACATTTCGTATGCGGACCCGCTGACCTATGCGGTTGACGGGATGCGAGGGGCGCTTCTTGGCCTGAACTCCCTGCCGATTGCGTTGGATATCGGCGTGCTTGCAGGATTCTCGCTTGTAATGGTCTTCCTTGGCGCATATTTCTTTGAGAAGAGTGAAAGCGTGTGAGAGGCGTCATGAAGGAAAGAGTTCCGCCAGGACAAAGCGTTGTGGACGAGATGCCGGTGCTTCATGCGGGAAGCATTCCCAAAATAGATCCGGCAAAGTGGGAATTTCGCATATTCGGCCTGGTGGAAAAGGAAAAAATTTTGGATTTCAATGAATTTATGTCCCTGCCAATGAGAAAAAGCAAGTCTGATATACACTGCGTCACGGGATGGTCGAAACTGGACAATGTATGGGAAGGCGTTTCCTCACAGACAATAAAGAATCTTGTGAAAATATTGCCAGACGCAAAATTTGCAATAGTTTATGCGGAAGGCGGCTTTACGACAAATCTTCCTATTGACGATTTCTTTGGCCAGGACGTAATTTTTGCAGTGCGCCAGAACGGCAAGGAAATAACGCCGGAGCATGGATGGCCGGTGCGACTGGTGGTTCCGCGCCTCTACTTCTGGAAGAGCGCAAAATGGGTAAACGGAGTGGAATTCGCAAAAGAAGACCGCCCGGGATTCTGGGAAAGCAGGGGATATCACAACCGCGGCGATCCGTGGAAAGAGGAAAGATACGGTTGAAGCCGCAGGGCGCGCAACTGTTATAAACACGAGCGCCGAATAGGAATATTATGCGTTTCCTATCTGCGGCCTTGGCTTTGCTTTCTTCGCCGGTCACTATTTCCGCCGGCGTCTTTGGCGCAAACTTCCAAATTCCGCAGATCTGGCCTTACCACGCCGCACTGATGATTTCCGGTCTTTCGCTAATGGCAGCGGGCGCGATTCTTGCCACAAAGCGCTTCAGAAAAAACAGGTGGTGGCTCAAGACGCATAAAACATTAGGGCCTACCGGCGCAATCGTTTCCGCCGTCGGCCTCTTCGTAGCGATTTACATGGTTTCGGCTTCCGGCGCCGGGCATTTCCGCGTGCCTCATGCGTTCCTTGGCGCGGCGGCACTTGCATTTGCTTTTGCAACCCCGATTCTCGGCTATGCGCGGTTTCGTTACTTGAACAAGCCGAAAATACGAACCGTCCACGTCTGGTTCGGGCGCATCGCAATCATTCTAATGGCAGCAAATGTGATTTCCGGACTTATTCTCGCAGGGGTGGTATGAGCGGGAGATGACGTAAAGGCTGATGCCGAGCTTGACTGTGTCGGCCTTTACTGCCCGATGCCGATTTCATTGACAAAGGAAAAAATAGACCAGATTGAGATTGGGCAAGTTTTGAAAGTGGAGGCTGACGACCCTGCAGCGGAAGAGGACATAAAGCGATGGGCGAAAAGGGCCGGGCACGAAATAGTAAAATTCGAGAAAAATGGAACACTTCTTACATTTTACATCATGAGACTAAAGTGAAACTGAGGAGGAACTAAATGAGCAAAATATTGTATGTGCAGACCAGCGGAACGGATACGCCTGAAAGACTGTATGCGCCATTCATCCTGGCAACGACGGCAAGGGCGATGGATATTGAGGCGCAGATATATTTCGTGATGAAGGGAATAACCGTCGTCAAGCAGGGCGCGGCTGAGAAAATAAAACTCGGGAATTTCCCAAGCCTCAAGGAAGTTATGGAGCAGGCAATAAAAGCGGGAGTGAAAATATATTCCTGCGAGCAGAGCTGCATGCTTCTTGGAATTCCGAGAGGCGATATCTCGCCCGGCGTGACTGTCGTAGGCGCCGCAACTCTAAACGACCTTGCGCTTGAGGCTGATGCAGTGCTCACTTTTTAGGTGCCTGCAATGAATCCTGCTGAAAGAAAAAGAATCTACCTCGACCACGCATCTGCGATGCCAGTTGACCCAAGAGTCGCGGAATTCGCGGGATGGTTCTTGACCAAGGATTTCGGCAATCCTTCGTCTCTTCATTCTGTGGGAAACGCAGCAAAAAAGGCGCTTGAGGATGCAAGGCGCAAGGTTGCCGAACTGATACATGCCGAAAGCCCGGAATGCATAATTTTCACGTCCGGCGCAACCGAGGCAAACAACCTTGCGATTAAAGGATGCGCGCTTCGCAACCAGAGCAAAGGCAAGAAAATAATTTGCAGCGCAATCGAGCATATGTCGGTCATAAACCCGATGAAGGAATTGCAAAAAGGCGGATTTGAATTTTCAACGATTCCCGTTGATTCGACCGGGCTTGTAAGGCTAAATGCGCTTGAACAAATGATTGCAAAGGACACCGTTCTAACGTCAGTAATGTACGCCAATAACGAAATAGGAACCGTCCAGCCGATAATGGCTGTTGCGGATGCTGTCCATGAAAAAGGCGGCATTCTTCACGTTGATGCCATTGCCGCTGAAGGGCGCCTTCCGATAGATGTGCAAAAGGAAGGAATAGACCTGTTCGCGCTTTCTTCCAATGATATTTATGGCCCGCCGGGCGCTGGCGCTTTGTACGTGAAGCCGGGCGTAAAAATCCAAGGCATTATGCCAGGGGGCGGGCAAGAAAAAGGATTGCGCTCCGGAACTGAAAACCTCTTTGCGATCGCGGGAATGGGAGAGGCGGCGCGAATTGCAAAATTGGAAATGGAAAAAGAGAGCGCAAGGCTGCAGCGCATTAGGGATAGCACAATCTCAAAAATCCTGAAAATTGACGGATCGCGCTTGACTGGACACTACAAGCGCAGGCTTCCGCACCATGCAAGTTTCGTGTTCTCTGGAATTGAAGGCGAGAGCATTCTTCTTAATATGGACATGTTCTACAATGTGCAGATTTCCACTGGCTCGGCATGCTCATCAAAAACGCTTGAGCCTTCGCACGTTCTTCTCGCAATTGGCCTGCGCCATGAAGAGGCCCACGGCTCGATGGTGATGACTCTTGGAGAATCGAGCAATGAGGATGATGTGCCGGAAATCGTGCTGGCGGTGGAAGAGACCGTTGCCCGCTTGCGCAAGATGTCGCCGGTTCGCTGATTATCCTGCGTTTTCCCAGTATGCTTTCCTTGCCTCGTAATTCGCCTGGTTGTATGCAACCGCGGCCGCGTCTTTTTCAGGCAACGGCTTGTTTCCAAGAATGCCGTCGACCATCACAGGCGCCATCGTCTTGTTGACGTAGCCCCATCCCATCTGCAGCCACGGCGCGGCGGGGTTTATCGGGATTGCATCAACGTTTCCCGGCTGGAAGTCCGTCGTCGTCCAGTATATTGCAGAATAATTGAGCACCGTACGCACCTCTCCTGCCGTAAGCTTTCCATCTTCGAGCATTCCTTTCGCTGGCGCTGTTTCAATCAGGCTGCCGTTCCTGATTATTCCGGTGTAGTTCAGCGCAACCCTGACGTCGTAAAGCGCCTTTGCTATCGTTCCTGCAACGCGCGGGCAGGAAAAGCTTGTGCCTGAAACTGTTTCGTAGCCGCTTATGCTCTTCTGCTTTGCAAGATGGTCCTGCGTAAAGTCGCTGACAACATCAGGCAGTTTTGCCGCAATCCATGCATCGCCGTTTGTTCCTGCGAATGCGCCTCCTACCGCTATGTTCCAGTACGGGCCTCCATGCTCATCCGCCAAATATGGCACGGGCTCGTTGCCTGCGCTGTTTGTCTGTATCTTTCCTGCTTCATATACAAGCTGCTCGGCATGGTTTATTCCCATGTCCTGCTCTTCTACGTATTCCGGCGGGACGCCAACTATGTACTTGCCCCAACTCGTAGTCACTACGTCAATCCAGGGCTGTTTTGCCGCCCATTCGTTTGCCGCCACTATGTCCTCGTCGTCGTCAATCTGTATGGAAACTATGAATGCCTCGGGGCAAGCTTCCATGACAGAGCCTGCAACCCAAGTGCCATGCGCCCCGTTGTCAAGAATTGGGTACGCGCTGTCCACCGGGCTGCGCTTCGCCGCAATGCCCATAACGTTCGTGCCAGAGAACCAGACAAGCTCGCCGTCATTGAGCGCCGCCCAGTTCGATTTGTCTGCCTCATAGCACTCGCTGTATGTCTCGCCAAACGTCAGGTTGAATGCCGGAATCTCCTTCTGGAATCCTTCGAGCCATGTTGACGGGTGCGCAGTCATGTTCGGCCTCCTGAAAATCTCGTGATATGGGTTTATGCCGGTGTCTATTATCGCAACGACTACGTGCGGAACGTAGTTTGCTTGACTGTTTCCTGGCAATTCGTTTCCATCGCCCATTCCATTTCTATTTGCCACGCAGCCCGCAAAAAGGGACGCACAAACGCACATTGCAATTATCGCAAATGCTGTGTTTCTCATGGCGGTTAATCGGATTATGGATATTTATGCATTGTTTAATTTCCGCCAATTATCTCGGTCCTTTCCGTGCTGTAATACGGCGAAAGCAGGTAGTAAAGCACGTTGTCGCGGAACCATTGCCCGAAGAATTCAGTGGCGCGAGAATACCAATTTGTAGTTGAATTTTGCGCCGGATTGTTTATAGGTCCTGTCGAGTCTGCAGTTTGGTTGAATGTGCCTGCAGGATGGAAGTAGGACTTATTTGCGAAATACTTGCCATACGGCTTGTCCAGAAAGTCGAGAGTCTGCCATCCGCCGCTGCTGTTCATGAACTCGTTGTAGGCATGGCCGTAAAG
>JAQUQK010000126.1 GCA_028716125.1 Thermoplasmatota archaeon
TGAAAACGTCGGTAAGCCCGTCTTTTATCATCAAGTCCACAAGCGCGCCATCGCCCATCTTGTAGCCCCATCTGGCATTCTGCAAAAGATACGGAGCAGCGCTCATGTTTTCTGTGCCGCCTGCAACGACTACGTTTGCGTTGCCTGATAGAATCGATTGCGCCCCAAGGTTCACCGAAGTAAGCCCTGAACCGCAGACCTGGTTGATTGTGAAAGCCGGTTTTTCGTTTGGAAGTCCAGCGTAAATCTGCGCCTGCCTTGCGATGTTCTGGCCAAGCCCTGCCTGGAGGATGTTTCCGATGAAAACCTCGTCAACTGCGCTTGCGTCAATGCCTGAACGCTTTACCGCTTCTTTAACTGCAATTGCTGCAAGTTTTGGCGCAGGCACGTCTTTTATGGCTCCGCCGAATTTTCCAATCGCAGTCCTGCAAGCGCCCAAAATGAAAACTTCGCCCATAACTTCACTATGCAGGAGAATAAGATGAAATTATGTATATATTTCGAATTTCGGCTATTGCCGCTTGAAAGCGGGCTTTCGCTTTTCCGAAAACGCCTTCATTCCCTCTTTCTGTTCGGGCCCAAAACACTCGCCAAAAAGACGCGCCTCGATTTCCATCCCTGCTTGGAGCGAAGCATTTGCGCCCTCGTTTATTGCGCACTTTGACTTTGCAATCGCAATAGGGCCCTTTTCCATTATTGTTTTTGCTACAAGCCGCGACTCTGCAATCAGCGATTCCAAGGGAACTACTTTGTTTGCAAGTCCTATTCTAAATGCCTCGTTTGCATCTATGATTGCGCCAGTGAAAATCAGTTCCTTCGCCTTTGCTTCGCCAACTATGCGCGGCAGTCTCTGAGTCGCGCCAAAGCCCGGGGTTATGCCCAATCCGACTTCGGGCTGGCCAAATTTTGCTTTTTCAGAAGCGATGCGTATGTCGCACGCGAGCGCAAGCTCGCATCCTCCGCCAAGCGCATAACCGTTCACCGCGGCGATGGCCGGAACCGGCAGGTTTGCAATTTTTGAAAAAACGTTCTGTCCCAATTTTGCGAATTCCTCAGCTTGCTTCGGCGTCATGATTGCCATTTCCGAAATGTCAGCGCCAGCGACAAACGCCTTGCCTGCACCTGTGATTATGACGGCGCCGACGCCCGTTGGAACATTGTCAAGAACAGAATTTAATTCTGAAAGAAGAGAGCGATTCAGCGCGTTGAGCGCCTCCGGCCGGTTTATCGTAATGGTGAATATGCCTTCGGAAGTTTCCACGTTCACGGCAGGCAGGAAATCACCTTACATCATCTTTCTTGCCGTAGCGAGGTTTGTGAAAAGGCGGTAGAAAATCCATGCCATCGAGCCGATGACGAATGCAGCGTTGCGCCCCATCTTCCAGAGAAATACGCCATATGTGTTGTAGTTGTATATGCCGTAATAATATCCCGCATAGAATGCGTCTATGACCATATAGACGGCCGACACTATAAGAACTGCAAGAACGCCAAGATCCACATAGAACAGAACCTTGTTCCATTTCTCCCGCCTGGCTTTAATCTCGAAGTATGACTGGACCATAGTACATCCCTACTATGGAATAAATTGCGCATTTAAAGGCTAACTGTTGAATTTCAGGAAGCGCAAGGCGTTCTTTGCAACGTTTTCGTCGTCCATGCATCTGATGAATTCTTCTTTTCCAGCAATCGGCCTTGCCCTGAAAATCCGCATTGCACGCTTCTCACCAATTCCAGGGAGCGCGGCAAGCGCGCTTAATGGCGCATTATTTGCGTCCAATGGATATTCAACAGCAGTGACGCTTCGAAGGCCGTGGCTCACAATTGCGCAATCCGCGAAACTTTCCACGGGAATCTCATAAGGAACGCCAACCAGCAGAGGATATGTCCCAATTTGCCTTCCGAATGTGGTCTTTCCGTCGCGCATTTCGAAATAGACGTCGCGAAGCACAGTGCCTTCCGGGAGCATCCTTTTAAGCATCGGCCTGTCTATCTCTTCGCGTATTTTCTCCTTGTATTTCACGAAAAGATTGTGGTATTTTATGTCAAATTCCATGCGAAGCGGCATCACCTGGCGTATGTTGATGCGCCGAAGCATAAGACCCTTGTCAAGAACGGACTTCAGGAACTGGAAGTTCATCTCGTAAGTTTCCTTTGTCTCGCCTTCAAGCCCGTGAATTATGTTTATTCCCGGCAAGAAGTGCGGCATTCCATTCTCGCCGCGTGCGCCGCCTATTCTATTTAGCATTTCCACGGCAAACATCACGTCCCCCGCAGTTGCGTTCAGGTTGTTTGCCTTTGCCACGGCAGGATCGGCAGACTCCATTCCAAGCGCAGCCACGTTTCCTGGCGTTCCGTATTCAACGACTAGCTTGGCGATTTCTTCCGATTCTTTCGGATTCGCCGCAATCACCGCAGGGTTCGCGTTGTCTATGTGCAGGACCTTTAGCGCGGGCGCTACTTTTCGGATTCCTTTAAGCAATTTTGAAATCGCATCGACGTTCGGAACAGGCGTTTCAGTTTCGCCGACTCCTTTTGCGAGATAAGAAAAGAAGCAGGACTGCGCCCCAATTCTAAAATTGACCGCGCCAAGCTTTGCAAGCGCTTCCGCCTCTGCAACAACGTCCTCTGGCTGGCGGAAAACAGGCTCACCGAACAAAGGCTCCATGCAAAACGAGCATCCGCCTGAGCACCAGCGTATGCATCCGCGGTATGTTTCCAATTCCACAATAAGCGGCTGCGGGAAATCCGGATGCTGGCGCACCAGTTCCGCGCCAAGGATTGGCCATCTCTTCCACTCTTCAGGAGTGCGCCTTCGGTTATCGGCGCTTCCTTCTTTTAGCAAATCGTAAATGAACGCGTCTGCATCCAGTTTCGCAAAAAAATCAATATCGTTTTTCAGCGCTTCTGGGCTTATCGGCTCGCGCCCTCCCGTGCCGCCAAAGCCGTATGAGGCGCATGCGCCCGCAAGTATCTTTTTTCCGAGGAAGTTCTGCGCAATGCAGGATGTTTCCCTAAATGAGATAGGCATCCCGCGGATGTATTTTCCAGGCACTATCGCCCCGGCAAGAATTATTGCAATGTCGCCGGGCTCGCCTGAAACCGCGGAAGGATTTTTTCTCCACTGGTCAACTGTGACGTAGCGGTATTCCGCGCCAACATCCTTTACGGCTCCCGCGATGTATCGGACATAAGGCGAAATGTAAGGCGGGACGCCAAGGCAGGCCGGTTCGTCAACGTAGCCGTCCAGGATTATTACACGCATCTTGCATGGATTGGTTGCGCATTGAATAAGATTTCCAGAAGATCGGATTTGCAACGATTTACAATAACAGATATAAGGCGCAAATAGATATTTCTTCTCTGATTACATGAAAGCCATTGCCATGTTTGCAATTGCGCTGATGCTGGTTGCCTCTTTCGCAGGATGCGTAAGTGGTACGCCAAAAGATAAGACGCCAATAGGGGCGTCGCAGGCGAGCAATCCGGATGCCCCGCTTGCATCTTTCGAATACAAGATGACCGAGGACGGGCTTGTGGTGGACGCTTCGAAATCCGCCGACCAGAAAGGACTGGCGCTCAGGTACACGTGGTTCTGGGGAGACGGCACGAACACGACTGGGTTGAAAACTCTTCACTCATATGAAGGGGACGGAGTCTACAATGTCCAGTTGATGGCCGACAATGGAAAAGGAGACGTTGGCATCGCGAACCTGACGATTGACACCACAAAATCAGAGAATAATGGAACGTGCGATAGCGATTGGGGAATTGAGGTTAACGCCACTCAGAAAGCCAACAAGTGGGCAATAGTAGAGGGCGACAACTATCCGGGAACCGGCAATGAGCTTCCTGACTGCCACCTCGACGCGCTGAATGTCTATGACTATCTTGTCAAGAACTGCGGATTCCCAGTCGAGCAGACATTCCTGTTCCTTAACCAGAGCGATTGTCCCAAGAACATAAAGGCGGCGATAAGCTTCATCGCAAACAACAGCAATGAATCTTCGGAGTTCGTCTACTATCATTCGGGGCACGGTCCAACTGTAACTCCAGCAGGCGATGATTTGGTTGACGCGGGAATCTGCCTTAGCACAGACTCATGGAATGACATATACACCGTATGGGTGGGCGAGCTCAAGCAGTGGTTCAGCCCAATCAAGTCCCAGAAATTCGCTTTCATCAGCGACTCCTGCATGGCGGGCGAACTCAGCGGCATAGGCCCCGGGCAATTTGGCGTTTCGCTCACTGAAGGGCTTTCGGCGCCCGGACGCATAATCATAGGCGCTAGCTGCGAGGCCACGCTGTCATCTTCTACTGGAGAGGGCGGCGCGTTTACGGTTCCATTCGTAAGCTGGGGCCTTAGGGAAGGCAAGGCGGACGGATGCAGCATGATTGAGCCGTCGGCGCTCGCAGGAACAGTCAATACGAAGGACGGCAAGGTCAGCATCCAGGAAGCATATTGGTATACATGGTGGGCCATGAACACCGGCCAGGGATTTGGCGGACCGGCGGACGTAGAGCAGCAGCCGGACATGAGCGACAATTACGGCGAACCGTTCTATCTATAATCCTTCTTTTTTTTGGCGTTTTGGTTGTAGTTACAACAATTATTATATTATAGCAAGATACTCGCATTCTTGATATTATGAAATTCGCCGCTTTGATTGTTTCGGCCGTCATGATTGCAGCAGTTTTTGCAGGGTGCATCCAAAACGATTCTGCAAATGATGAGAAATCCAGCAAGCCGCAGGAGCAGGTGCAGGCCGAGAACAAAACCCTCGCCGACAAGTGGGCGATTTTCATGATAGACAACGCCTCGTTTTCCAGCGACTATGGTTTCATGGCCATGTGGAAAAACTATACGCGGGACGTCTGCGGCTTCCCAGAGGAGCATATGATATTCATATCCGACGAGGAGAATTACACAAAGGCAAACACGGTTGCGGCCCTGAAATGGATGGTGGCGAATGCCGGACCGAACTCGACGGCGCTTTTCTCATTTGACGGGCACGGGGCGTGCGGCCCGGGCAGCGGAATGCGCATTCTGGCATCGTGCCTTTCGATAGGCGGGGAATCGCTATATGACTACGAAATAGGCGAGATAATGAAGGACTGGAAATGCAAGCGCTTCCTTTTCCTCAGCGAAGGATGCCAGAACGGGTTTATGTGCGACGACGAATCCACGCCTGTCACGGGGAGCAATCCTGGATTCATAGCGCCAGGAAGGCTGATAGTATCTGCAAGCTGCGAGGCCACGTTTGCCTGGAGCAACGATACCGGCCCGCTATTCCATTCGTGCGTTTATTATGGCTTGCTGAACAACACCGCGGACGGCTGGGACGCGACTTCCAACGACGCAACTGGTCCAATGGGAACGAAGGACGGAAGGGCCTCAGTAGAGGAAGCGTTCTGGTATGGGTGCAACCACGTATGGCCTGCAACGGACTTTGTTTACAACATGGAAGCCCAGCCAAAAATGAACGACGGAGTAGACGGAGATTTCTTCCTTTGATTTTTCCTTTTTATGCCTTTTTCAGCGCATCTATCGCCAGATTATACCGTTCCGCATCTTTCCCATCGCCCTTCCCGTTCTTGAAAATATAATTCCCCGCGACGAGGACGGTTGCGCCAGCATCCTTTACAACTTTAGCAGTTTCAGGATTTATGCCGCCATCAATTTCTATTGGGACTTCGAGGCTGCGCTCCTTCAGCATGGCGCTCAGTTTCCTGATCTTCGACACTACGGCTTTTATGAATTCCTGGCCGCCGAATCCCGGATTTACGGTCATAAGAAGTATCAAATCCACTTCGCCAAGAACGTCTTCTA
>JAQUQK010000127.1 GCA_028716125.1 Thermoplasmatota archaeon
CTGCTTCCGCTATTGGCAATGCCGCAAGCGCCATCAGGCCTATAATTGCTATGCTGAGCAGCTTCTTGCCGCCGCAGCCGCAGCATCCTTTTCCTTTCTTTTTCTCTTCCATTCAGATTCCTCCGAACATTTCACTAAAGCCAATTCGGGCATTTGCCCGCACATGCGGACTCGCTCCCGTTTCGGCTTTTTACAGCTATGCCGAGTAGAACTGGCGCCCCACATGGAGCGCCGCCTCTATACGGCCTGCTTACCATAGCTGTATCTTTTTTTCCACTTATATATATTTCGGTTTCGATAACTTTTATAACGTAAGAATGAATGTTTGAAAAATCGCTCCTGTTGGCTCATTTCGGCATTTGACGGGCATTAGCGAATTGCCGAACCGAGGTTAGGCGAATTCTGGGGTATTTAAAAGAGACAAGAAAATATCAGGTGGATGGCCGAAAACTTCCCAATTCGGCAATTGGCGAAACGCCGAAAAGCGCCCTCGCTTTCGCGCGCGCAAAAACTGGCCGCGCATTTGGCCGCCAAAAGTCCCCGAAGTTCAATAACAGTATAATAGAATATACGTGTTCAAGAAGAGAGATATATTGGGGGCACGGCACCTGTCAGGGATTTTCTTAAACTGGCAGTGAATTGCAAATTCAAAAAGTCAACATGATGTTTGTTGACTCTGTTGACTTTGTTGACTGGTGCTCCTATGTTTAATCCATTCAATACAAGATATCCCATAGATCCGGAGTTCTTCGCGGACAGGTTCGCGGATTCGCTTCAACCTTGCATTTATTTCCAAAAGCACGTTTCGGAAATGATGCGCAAGCATCGGCTTTATGTATGAGGTGGCATTTTTTTACCGCCTTGTATATATCTTTGAAGATTATACATTTTCAATGCCAAAAATCCTAATGTTCTATGAGCGCCAGAAGAAAATCCTGGACGAGGAAAAATTCGTTCCCCTGGATGCCGTTGAACTTTCGCGCCGGCACAATTTGCCTAAAAATGCAAAACCAAGGTCGCAAAAATAATCCGCCGTTCCAAGGGCTATGACTGGCTGGAATGAACGATTGCGCCCCGTCGCTTCAACGCTCCAACACAATGATTATTAATACAAATATTCAATTACCAGGTGAAATGAAGGTTCTAGTTCTATCCGTGGACAGGGACAACGACTTTGGGAGGAAGGCTGGCGTTGCAAGCCCGATAATAGGGAAAGAAAATAACATAAATGCCGCTGTCGCCCTTGGCACGAAAGACCCTGAGGATTCCGACTCCAATGCGGTTCTTGCCGCGATTTCCGCATACGACCAGCTAGTTGCCGCAGGCCAGGATGCGGAAATAGCAACGATATGCGGCGACCTGAATGTGGGAATATTTTCCGACTCGATACTTTCAAAACAGCTTGAATCGGTAGTAGCGGCCACTGGCGCCACAAGCGCAGTTCTTGTCACCGACGGCGGGGAGGACGAATACATCCTTCCAATAATCCAGTCGCGCCTGAAGATTGACTCGATAAAGAAAATAACCATGAAGCAGACCCAGAGCATCCAGGATGCTTTCTACATATTCCGCAAGATGCTGGACGACGAGAAAATACAGCGCAAGTTCGTAATCCCAATCGCCCTTGTGCTTGTAGTCTGGGGAATCGCGGCCCTTCTCGGCCAGCCCAACATAGGTCTTGGCGCAGTCGTGCTTGTAATCGGGGCATATCTTTTCGAGAAGTCCCTGCACTTCAGCGAGAGGATGAAGAAGATGTCGCACGAAAAGGTCACCCTTGCGGTTTTCCTGATAGCGATAGGCCTTGTTACCGTGGGCGCAATAACTACTTACCTCTCCATGATGGAAATACAAACTGCCCAGGGGTACCAGATAACCCGCATCCAGGCGGTGGCGCTGCTTGCAGGCGGAATGACCTGGTGGATTGTATCAGCGGTTCTTTCCATATTAATGGGCAGGATAATAGACGATCTAATAATGGAAAGAAATCCTCTCAGGCACGCAAGCGCGCCTTTCACTGCGATGATGTTCGGCTTCATAATACCGTCAATATCAAAGATAATACTTTATTTCATAGGGGCTTCGGAAAAAATAGGCATTTCGGACTTCTTCTGGATAGCCGCAGGACTTGCATTCGGGATAATAGGCGCTTCCGTCAACAGGTTTGTGGCTAAAAAAGACAGGCTCGAAGCCGAGAAAAAAGAGCGCAATGCGCAGTAATTTTTAGATTTGCGGGGAAGCGGGCGGCTTTGCCTAAAACGCGCCGCTCTCTATTTCCTTGCCCATGACGCCGTCTATGACTATCGTTCTTCCGCGCTTCGTGTATACTGATTTCACGGAGAAAGACCATATGGGCAAAAGAACCATCGCGGATTCCAGCACGTCCTTTCCGAATATGCGGTGAACCGTGCTTCTTGCCTTTGCCTCGGTTATCTTGGGTTTTATGTATTCCACTTCGCTCTTCTCGACTTCCTCGAACTCTGCAATTCCGTCAAGGTCGCTTATCCCGGAAATATGTTTTTCCACAAGGCTTGTGAAGTGTATGCTCTTTCCTTCCACCGTGCAAAGCATTCCGTTGAGCGCATTCACGTAGACGTTCTCGGTTTCCGTGCGCCGGCTTATCATCGGTATCCCTTTCCTGATCGCGCAGCTGACTCGCCAGAGCGGGACATACTTGAACGAAACGTCGAATATTTCCTCGTCCTTGCTGAAAAGCGTTCCGGACAATTTGCCTTTTGCAATCTTTAGGGCTTCCTGCTGAGGGCACGTCAGCTTTGAAACATAGACAAGTTCTGACGGCTTTGCGTCCTTGTGGGTTGCGCTGGCATTTATTTCTGGAGCAGGAATTATTTGCGGCATCGATATTTCGGTTCTTATCGGGTTTTTTGCGGCCTGCTGGCCGGTTGCGGCATCACTGGCAAATTGCGAAATTTCCGGAATCGGCTTCTTTGATGATTTTGGAAGATATGGGTCGGTTTCCTTTTGCTCGGCCCAGATTTGCGCGCGGGCGAATTGCTGTTTTGCGGGCTGGCGCATCACTGGCTTTGCCGGGGCGAAGCGCTTGAAATATTGCTGGACGTCCTCCCCCATGGCTTCCTTTATCGATTCGTCGTCAAGCGTCCTGTGGCGCGTGAAAAGCCAGCGCGTCTTAACCTGGACAACGTTGTCTGCATTGTCTGGAGATATTACAATAAATTCCCCTGGCTGGAGGGCTGGCAGCTTGCGCACGACTGCATCCGCAGAATTAGGCGCAACTCCCTTGAGCGTCGGCTTTATCTTTTCCATGTCCTGCTTTGCCATGAAGCGGCCTATGAGCCACGTTCCTGCCTGGCCGAGCGCCTTGTAGTCAAGGTCGGCAAAATTCTGCGATGCGATGAGGCAGGAAACCCCATACTTCCTTCCCTGCTTGAAAAGCATCACAATTGCATCTTTTGCGGGCGGGTTCAATGGATATGGCGGCATATAAGGCGCGATCTCATCGACGTAGAACACGAGCTGCGGCTTCTCGCTTGGGTGCTGGAGCATCCAGTTGTAAATTTCCTGCGCAATCATCGCGACGAAGAACTGCTTCTGCTCGTCTGCGGTGAGGACATTCAGATAAATTATGTTTATTGGAGTTTTTCCAGGCATCGTCGGGCGCAGAAGTGTGTCAATGTCAATCGGAACGCCAAAATTGAAAATCAGCTGATTTGTGCCGATGGTGAGCTGGCGCATCTTTCTTGCAAGGCGCGTCCTTTCCCTGTCCGAAATTATGGTGGATGAGTCGAATAGTCCAAGCTTTGTCGGGTCCTCAATTAAATCCGCCAGATAGTTGAAGTCGCTTAAGGTTTCGCCCTTCTTCCAAAGCATCTGCAAAAGCTGGTAGAGGAACCTTTGCGCCGCGCGGCCCTCGTCGGCATCTATGTCAAAACCCATGAATTTTGTTATGCAGGCCGCGCTCAAGTCTATCGAGCGTATCGCCTCTTCTTCCGGAACTTCGCCGGACGGCAGTTTGAGCGGATTTATTGAAAGCGGAATTCCGCGCGATGACGCCGGTGTGAAAATGCGGATCTCGACGTTCTCTGAAAACATTTGCGCCGCCTCGGGATTTACGCCGTGCTTTTCCAGCTCTTCCTTGCTTCCTGCGATGCCCAGACTTGCAAGGTCGCCCTGCGGATCGATGATTATTGAAGGCACGTGGTTTAGCGCCGCCTCCTCAATTATCACTTTTCCCATCACGGTCTTTCCCGAGCCGGAAGCGCCAAGAACCACTACGTGCTTTTTGAGCGCATTTATCGGAAGCAGCACAGGCTCTCCTGTGATTTGCGTGCCAAGATTAAGGTACCCATCCATGAAATCGTGATTTAATCGAACGGCGGCTTATAAGAGTATCAACAATGCAATAAAATCAAAATTTGAAATTGGAAAAAGTGGAGAAAAAATCAAACCATTGAATAGGGTGCCAAATCAGATAAATCTGCATTATCTGAAAGCACAGTCAGCTTAAAACTGCCCTGAACCATTGGGTCGCCTGCATACACGGCACCGGTATACATTGTGCACCTCCATGTCCCTTCCCAGCCCGAGCTTTTAATTATTTTTTTGTCGACTTTTACAACAACTTGACCACTGGAACCGGTTGCAGATGCGACATTGGTATTTGCAGGATCCCAAACAACAATCTGGTAATTTCCCATGGTTGATGTGTAGTTTGCTATGAGTGTAAATTCATTTGGTTCTGTGTTAAATGTCCACGTATACTGGCTGTCTACGAGCCCAACAAATCCAAGAGTAAGTTGTTCTGCACCTGTGGGTGCGATAATTGTTGAACCTTCAACACTTTTGCTGTATACGACTGTTGCGTTTCCTTCGGTCGCGTTTCCAGTTGTCTGGTTGCCGCTTGTATGATTCCCGCTAGTCTGATTGCCGCCTGTTGTGCTGCCACTACCCGTTCCGCCACTTCCGCTGGAGCTGCCGCTTGGGTTGCTGCCGCCGCTTGCGCCGCCTGCACTATTATTGCTGCCTACAGCGCCACCGTTGCCGATCGTTCCGCCAGTTGTGCCGTCATTTCCGGCGGTTTTCTCGCTGCCGACGCATCCGCTGAAAGCGGCCATCAGCATCAGGCCTATTGCAAATATAGCCAGTATATTTTTCATGGCAATCGACGGGAACATTGAAACTTTATTTAAGAGTGTTGCTGTTCAAAAAAAAGAAACGAGAGAAATTGGAAAAAATTAAGGTGTGATCCCAGTATACCCATTTGCAGGTGGAGCATTGTAGAATACCGAGATGTACGATGTCCATGGCTGCATTATCGCCGTACCGGAATCAGGACCGTAAGCATACAGACTGAAGTCTCCGCCGTCAGTAGCATAATTTTTGAGTTCTTTTTCGGTAACTACTATCTTAATCGGGCTGTCTGCCGATGCACCTGACCAATAGCTGCCTCCGCCGGTAATTCCCCCGTAATCAGGCGCGTTCAACTGGAAACTAAGTCCTCCCGTGCTTCCTGTGCTAGGAGTCCAGACAATCTCTATGATAATGCCTTTGCATTTTGGCTCCACGGTAAATGTATAACTCTGGTCTTCACCGACGATCGACCCGGTTCCGGTAATGGAAAATACGGCTCCCGGATTGACTCCTCCGGCAGAGCATGTCAATTGTCCATCGTCAGTATATTTTACTATTCTTGGTTCATTAGTCGCGTTTCCAGT
>JAQUQK010000128.1:0-3503 GCA_028716125.1 Thermoplasmatota archaeon
TGGCATCCGACTTCCGCGCCTGAAATTGATGCGTTTGTCTTTACGAGATTTGCAATAAGTCCCGCGGTCGCAAGCGCCTTTATTATTTTCGCGTCGGTGAAATGCTCTTCAGTTTTCAGGTAATAAAGAACGCTTGGAAGCACGCCCGAAGAGCCGCATGTGGGGCCTGTGACTACAGTTCCGCCAGCCGCATTTTCCTCGGAAACTGCAAGAGCGTATGCAAAGAGGAGACCTTTGGTGTGCGTAGTTCCCTTGGAGTTCATTGCCTTGATGTAATATGAAGGAGACTTCCTCTGAAGGTGAAGCGGTCCTGGAAGCGAGCCTTCATTTTCAAGTCCGCGCTTTACCGCTTCCTTCATTGCCTTCCACACTTCCTCAAGAAACGGCCAGATTGCCTTTCCTTCCCTTTCCTCGACATATTCCCAAAAAGTCCTTCCTTCATTCTTGCACCATGCAAGTATTTCTTCCATCTTGCCGTGCTCGTAGACGGTAGGGCCGACGAATTTACCGCTGCGGTCTTTAAGGTCCCCGCCGCCGATGCTGTAGACTTCCCACGTGTCTATCGTGGCCCCCGAGCCATCCAGCGCCTCGAAAATCATGCCGTTTGGGTGAAGCGGAAGGGTTTCGTTCGCCTTCCAGATAATTTCGACTGCCTTTGGCGATAGCGCCTTTTGCAGGGCAAGATCCGTCTGGTGCCCTTTTCCGGTTGCGGCAAGGCTGCCGTAAAGCGTCACGCGGAAGCTGACGGCTCCTGCGTTTCCCCTTGTGAAAATCTCTGCCGCCCTTGCAGGCCCTAATGTGTGGCTGCTTGAGGGGCCAAGCCCTATTTTGAATATCTCGCGGATTGATTGCATTATTGTGCCTTCTTGCGATTTTACCAGCGAATAAACAATCCAAATAAAAGGATGAGCCAGCGCTCCTGCATCTCCACGCCGAATTTAATCCAGGCCGGCATTCCAAAAACTTATCTACATCATTCTTATTCTCAGCCGATTCCCATGGAGATTCTTGTCTGCGTCAAGCAGGTCCCGGACACAACCGAAGTGAAGGTAGATCCGAAGACTGGAACGCTTATCCGCGACGGCGTGCCGAGCATCTTAAACCCATTCGACCAGTTTGCGCTTGAGGAATCGGTTCGCCTGAAAAACCAGTACGGCGGAAACGTCACCGTTATTTCAATGGGGCCGCCTCAGGCACGCACCGCGCTTATGAAATGTCTCGCCCTTGGCGCAGACCGCGCAATACTTTTATCAGACCGCACTTTTGCAGGCGCAGACACCTGGGCCACGGCATACACGCTTGCCCTTGCAATCCAGAAAGCAGGAAAATTCGACTTGATAATGTGCGGCCAGCAGGCAATCGACGGCGACACCGCGCAGGTAGGCCCGGAAATCGCGCACAACCTCGGAATGGCGCAAGTGACTTATGTGGAAAAGGTCGAAAGCGTCGAAGCCGGGAAAATCACGGTAAAGAGCATTTTCGAGGACGGATACCACATTATAGAAGCGAAAACCCCCGTTCTTCTCACTTGCAACACCCCATCCAGCTTCCAGTACGGTAATCCGCCGATGATGGCGATAATGAAGGCGGGCAAAAAGCCGTTCGACACCTGGACGTATAATGAAATAGGCGGCGATAAGGCGAAGATGGGGCTTTGCGGCTCGCCGACCCAAGTAGTCCGCGTATATTCCCCGCCGACAAGGGGAAAAGGCATACTTCTCAATGAGCCGGCCGATGGCGCAGTCAAGAAACTAATTGAAGCGATGCGCGAGAAGAAGGTGGTCTAAGTGGCGGGAATTAATATCAACGAAAAGTGCGTCGGCTGCGGAATCTGCGTTAAAATCTGTCCGTTCGGCGCAATATCGCTTGTCAACAAAAAGGCCGTCATCGGCGACGCCTGCACACTTTGCGGCGCCTGCGAATCATCGTGCAAATTCGGCGCAATCCAGATCGAAAGATGCGTTGGAAAAGTGGACACATCCCAGTTCAAGGGAGTCTGGATTTTCGCGGAAGCGCACGAAGGAAAATTGAAGAACGTCGCATTCGAGCTTCTAGGAAAGGCTCGCGACCTTGCAAAAGAGTTGAACCAGGAAGTAGGAGCGCTCATTCTTGGAAAGAATGTAAAACCGCTTGCGCAGGAACTTGCAAAATTCGGCGCGAACAAGGTCTATATTGCAGAACATCTGCTGCTTGAAGACTACTCAACAGACGCATATTCGAACATAATCGTCGGCCTGATTTCAAAACACAAGCCCAACATTGTTCTGTATCCAGCGACACGCATTGGAAGAGACCTAGCCCCGAGAGTGGCGGCGGCGCTCAACCTTGGACTTACGGCAGACTGCACAGGGCTTTCGATAAAGGACGGCCTGCTTTTGCAGACGCGCCCGGCATTCGGCGGGAACATAATGGCGGACATCTTGTGCCCAAACACGCGCCCGCAGATGGCAACCGTTCGCCCGAACGTTTTCAAGAAGCCCGAACCATCAGGCGCAGCGCATGAAATAATCGGCGTTCCTGTAAAGCTTGAGCCGTTTGCGATACGCACAAAGACAAAGGAAATCATAAAGTCGGAAGCATCCGGCGCAAAGAAAATAGACGAAGTGGACGTCATAGTTGCAGGCGGGCGCGGAATGGAATGCAAAGAAAACTTCAAGCTGCTTGAGGAACTTGCCGAAACGCTTGGCGGAGCAGTGGGCGCATCAAGAGTAGCAGTAGAAAATGGCTGGATTCCAAAAGCGCACCAGGTCGGGCAGAGCGGAACCACAGTATCGCCGAAAGTTTACATTGCTTGCGGAATTTCAGGCACAATCCAGCACCTTGTGGGAATGAAGGACTCGAAATTCATAATCGCGATAAACAAGGATCCGGCGGCGCCAATCTTCAATTTCTCGGACGTGGGAATTGTGGGCGACGTAAAGGAAGTCCTGCCCAAACTCAAGGAAGAGATTGCGAAGATAGTTAAGGCAAGTGGCCAGTGACCAGTGAGTAGTGGACAGCAACTAGTGGACAGTGGCGAGTGGACAGAAGAACAGAACGAAGGTGCGCCCACTTTTTCTCTTTCGGCCTTCTTTTACCTACCTTCTTTTACCGCCGCTGCCCATCCGATAAATCTGTTAATCGCCAAAAGATTCCAGTTTTGATAAAATGCACGAGTGGGCGCTTGCAGAATCGGTTATTGCAACCATTGTCAAGGCCGCAGAGGAGCGCGGCGTAAAAAAAGTGGAACTTGCCGTCGTAAAGCTCGGCGAAATGCAAGGAATTGACAGGAGCATTTTCGATTTCGCGCTAAAGGAAATCTCAAAGACGCGCACCGCAATGGCAAAAGCAAAAATCAAGATTGAAATGATTTCAACGAAGTTCCGCTGCAAGTCCTGCAAGAACGAATGGAACTACGACAAGGTGAAAAAGAAGGTCGGCGAGGAAGAGGCCGAGGACATCCATTTCATCCCGGAAGTCGTATTCGCGCACACGCGCTGCCCCAAGTGCGGCGGAGTTGACTT
>JAQUQK010000128.1:3603-5675 GCA_028716125.1 Thermoplasmatota archaeon
GGCGTAAAACTGATGTCGCTGATTTATTTCACAAAAGACCGCCCGCTTGCAATGCGCGGCTCGAACATCAGCGATGCAATTCTTGAAATCATGGCAATAACGCGCTGGGGAGAACTTGACTATCTCGTTATAGACATGCCCCCAGGAATCGGCGAGGAAACCCTTGACGTAATCCGCCTGATAAAGCGCTGTGAATTCATAGTAGTCACAACACAGTCAAAGGTCGCCTGGGAAGTGG
This sequence comes from Thermoplasmatota archaeon, assembly GCA_028716125.1. Taxonomy (GTDB): domain Archaea; phylum Thermoplasmatota; class JAQUQK01; order JAQUQK01; family JAQUQK01; genus JAQUQK01. Next base: position 3,842 of record JAQUQK010000128.1, read on the forward strand.
TGAAGCGCCTGCTCTCCCTTTTCAAGGAAATGAAAGTCAAGGTCATTGGAATCGTGGAAAATATGCGCCTGACGGAAGCACACTCAATAGAGGCGCACCTCGGCGAATTCGGCTACAGATATCTCGGAGGGCTGCCTTTTGACACAACTTTAGAAGAAGCGGTTGGAAATCCCGAAAAAATACTCAAGACGGATTACGGAAAGGCGCTGAAAAAGATCGCGGAGAAACTTTGATTATCTCTTTTCCTTCAATTCTGCGAGCATAATGTAGTATCTCTGCCACGGCTCTTTTCCTAAGTCAAGTCGAAGCTCGTGGATTTTGAAATTGCAAAATTCCTTGTGCAGTATTTTCATGTTGAAAGTATAGTGGACGATTCCAGTTTCGCTGCCTTCAATTGGAACGTATGTCCTTGAATCCAGCATCTTGATTTTCACGCGATGTTTTCTTGCCACTCGCGCCTGTACCGTGATGAAAAGAAGCCCGCCAGGGCGCAGCACGCGCTCAATATTTTTGATTGTTTTTCTAATCTCTGAAATTGTGCCGTGGTTCAGCACGCGCACGCTGACAACTGCGTCGAAAAATCCATTTTCATAAGGAAGCGCATCCCGCATATCGCCGGAGTGCAAGTCGGCCTTTAGCCCACTTTCGGCCAGTTGCGCCTTTGCCAATTTCAACGCTTCCGCCGAAACGTCAAATCCGTAAACTTCAAACCCATTTTTTGCAAGCAAAACTAGATTCGCGCCAGCGCCGCAGCCAAGGTCAAGGACACGTTTCACTCCGCGCTTTTTGAAAATCCCGATTATAGGCGCGAGCGCTTCCTGCGGGGTGGAGTAATTGCGCCCCTCGTTTTTGTAGATTGAGTTCCAGCGGTTCATGGCTTCTTCTCATAATCGTAAAACCCTTTTCCCGTCTTTCTCCCCAGTTTCTTTGCGCTTACCATCTCGCGCAGCAGAGGGCAGGCGCGGTATTTGTCGCTCTTGAAAGATTCGTGGAGAACGTCCATTATTGCGAGGACTACGTCAAGGCCGATAAGGTCTGCAAGTTCAAGGGGGCCCATCGGGTGGTTTGCGCCAAGCTTCATCGCATTGTCTATGTCCTGCGCAGAGGCGACGCCTTCGTGGAAGCAGAAAATCGCCTCGTTAATCATTGGAATTAAGGCGCGATTGACTACGAATCCGGGTGAGTCTTTGACTTCGACAGGAGTTTTGCCGAGCTTTTCAGATAGCGCTTTCAGCGCTGCGACTGTTTCCGCTCCGGTGTTAACTCCTTTGATTACTTCGACAAGTTTCATCATCGGAACAGGGTTGAAGAAATGCATTCCTGCGAAATTTGCGGGATGTTTTACTGCGGATGCAAGGTCGGTTATGGAGATCGTTGAAGTGTTAGTTGCAATGATCGCGCCGTCTTTGCAAATCGCGCCCAATTCCTTGAGAAGTGTCTTTTTGACGGCGGCATTTTCGATTATCGCTTCGATTACGAGGTCGCAATCTTTAACGTCCGCGAGGTTGGTCGTTCCCTTTATGTGTGCAAGCGCCGCCGACTTCTGTTCCGCAGTTATTTTCAATTTTTCAACGGCTTTTGAAAGACTCTTGTCAATGGATGCAAGCCCTTTCTGGACGAATTTGTCTTCGATGTCGCGAAGCACTACATCAAGCCCTGCCTGGGCGCACACCTGCGCGATTCCTGCGCCCATCGTGCCTGCGCCCATGATTCCGATTTTTCTGACTTCCATTTTAACACCATTCCACAATCTATAATCTTTCCACAATCGTCGCAACACCCTGGCCGCCGCCAACGCAAAGCGACGCTATGCCATAGCGCAAGCCGCGCTTCT
>JAQUQK010000129.1 GCA_028716125.1 Thermoplasmatota archaeon
GGGCCGTGGTGGGTGACTTCGAAGGCAGCCGCAAAATCAAGCCCTTTTGCGGATTTGAGCAGTTCTCGCAGAGCGGCGGTCATAAGCGCCGGTGCGGAAGGGACGAGCATTTGAGATTTCCCGCCAAAATCGGCTGCGCCGTAATTTCCAATCGGATGGACTGTAAGCGTGCGCCTGTTGGATACACTTTTGTGGCGCGTAACGAAAACGACTGTTTCGCACTCCGGCCATGCTTGCTCTGGAAAATCGTGTTTTATGTGGATGTCGTTTATCGTTGCAAGACGGAGTTTATGGAACTGTGTTTTCACCTCAAAAACTGCATTTCCCAAAAAATTCCCGCATTCGGCCCAGTTGAGGGATGCAAGCAGTTTTTCGCGTATGTTCATGCTCGCGGCGTCCTCGCGGGATGCCACTACAAGAATTTGCACGAGGTTATATCCACATCGGACTTTTAATGCCATCCTGCAGATATTTTTTATATTGCAATCCGATGCCCCGCCCGCTTCTTAGGAGGAATTCCGATGATCTCACGCGTATATAAACAGATGGAAGAGATTTTCACTGGCACCGACCCAAAGATAAAGCCGCCGAAGACGATATGGTACAATCTGAGTTCTGCCAGACTTGTAGAGATGGCGCTGTCGCGCGGAGAGGGGAAGCTTTCAAACACCGGAGCGCTTGTCGTTAAGACGAAAAAATGGACCGGCAGGAGTCCCAACGACAGATTCATCGTCAAGGACGATATCTCAACGGATGACGTTGACTGGGGCAAGGTCAACATACCGATAGATGAAAAAGACTATGCCGCCCTGAAAAAGGACTTCTTTGACAACATGAGCTCCAACCACAAGAGCGAGATTTTCGTGATGGATGGATGGGCTGGCGCAAAGAGCCTTGACGACAAGAAATACCCGGTGCGCATAATAACAAAACTCGCATCTCACAGCCTTTTTGCAAGAACGATGTTCTGGCCAGCAACGGATGAAGAAGCGATAACTTTCAACGAGAGGAAAGACCTCGTGACTGTCATAAACGACCCGGACTTCTTTGCAGAACCCAAGAAATACAATATTCGCTCGGAAACCGCAATAGTGCTGTCATTCAAGGACCGCCTCTGCCTTGTCGGCGCTTCACTTTACAACGGCGAGATAAAGAAGTCGATATTCTCGTTTCTGAACTACATTTATCCCAAGGAACGCAACGTCTTCCCGATGCACTGCTCTTGCAACGAGGATCCAAAGACAAAGGAATCGGCGCTTTTCTTCGGGCTTTCAGGCACTGGCAAAACAACACTTTCGGCAGATGAGAACCGCCTGCTGATAGGCGACGACGAGCACGGCTGGTCTGACGACGGCAGGGCTTTCAATTTCGAGGCGGGCTGCTTTGCAAAACTGATTAATATATCAGAGAAGACCGAGCCGATAATTTACAATGCAGTAAGATTCGGTGCAATTGTCGAAAACGTGGTGATGGACGACGAGACGCGCGAGATAGATTACACCAACGACCGAATAACCGAGAACACACGCTGCGCATATCCTTTGGCATCCGTGCCAAATGTCAAGCAGGACACGGTCACAGAAAGGCCGCCAAAGGCGATAATATTCCTTTGCGCAGACGCATTCGGAGTGATGCCTCCAGTGGCAAGGCTTGACCGCAACGCGGCAAGATACCACTTCGCAACAGGATATACGGCAAAGCTTGCAGGAACCGAGCGCGGGCTTACAGAGCCTACCGCTACGTTCAGCGCATGCTTCGGCGCGCCATTCATGCCGCTTGCGCCGATAAAGTACGCGGACATGCTTATGGAAAAAGTCGAGAAGTTCGGCAGCAAAATTTACCTCGTAAACACTGGGTGGAGCGGAGGCCCGGCAACTGGCGATAACAAGGGCGCAAGGATGAAACTCAGATGGACGCGCGCCATGGTTACTGCGTGCCTTAACGATTCGTTCTACAAGCACGGCGTTAAGTGGGCGCGCGACCCGATATTCAACGTGGACGTTCCGCAGACAATACCTGAAAGCGACGTTCCGCCTGAGATAATGAACCCGCGCAACACCTGGGCGAACAAGACAGCATTCGACGAGACTGCAAACAAGCTTGCAGGGCTGTTCGAGGCAAACGCCGCGAAGCTGAAGCTTCCTTCAGACGTTCTTGCGGCAGGCCCGCACCCAAAGAAGTAAATCCACTGTGCGGATTCCGCTTTTGGGAAATGAAGCAAATGGCGGCGCATCCGGCTCTAAAGGATTCGACGAACAAAAGCATCTTCGTAATGCTTGCCGCTACGATGACGGCAAATGCACTCTCTTTCATATTCCAATTTTACATGGGGCGCGCCCTTGGCAAGGATGGATATGGCGTTCTGGGCTCGCTTTCCTCAATACTTTACATCGCGCTAGTTTTCGCGGGAACTGTCCAGACGGCCATTGCAAAAAGCGTTACAATTTACAAGTCGGACGGGCTTTTTGGAAAGGTGGCTTCGGTTTCTGCAAAAAGCATAGCTGCGATGCTGATGTGGGGCGCTGGCGCAGTCTTCCTTCTGTGGATTTTCAGCCCGCAAATTGCGCAATTTCTCAATATTGAAAATGCAGGTGGCTCTGCAGGAATGCAAATTTTGCTCCTTGGAATAACCATGATCTCTGTGCTCGTCGTATCGGCAATCTACGGTGTACTCCAGGGAATGGGCATGTTCCGCGAATTCGGGGCGAATATGGTCATTACGAACGGAGCGAAACTCGTTGCCGCCGCGCTTTTTGTCACCGCACTTTCGATGGGCGTCGGCGGGGCGCTTGCGTCCTATGCCTTCGGTCACGTTCTGGGATGCGCATTAGGGGTTCTGGTTCTGGTCCCGATACTTCGGCAAAACACACACGAAAATGTCCACGAAGTTTTCGACTACAGCTGGGCAATAGTAATTGGTACTATGTGCATGGCGCTGATACCAAATATCGACGTCATTCTCGTCCGCCATTACATACCGGCAGAGGCGGGAGAATATTCCGCAGTTTCCCTGCTCGGGAAAGTCCTCGTTTGGGCGCCTACGGCCATTACGACAGTAATGTTCCCGAAGATGATAGAGGCATACGTCGCAAAGAAAAAATGCTGGCACTTCCTCTCAATGGCGCTTCTTTACACCGCGGGGATTTCTGGTGCTGGCGCAGCGGTTTACCTGCTGTTCCCGCAACTTATGGGGCTGTTTTTCGGGGCAAGTTTCCAGGCTGGCGGCAGAATCCTTGGCATATTTGGAATTGCAATGTGCTTTTTCGCGCTGAGCAACGTTCTGCTTTCATACGGAATATCGACTAAAAACAATTTTTCAGTGTATCTCCTGATAGCCGCAACGGCCGCAGAAATTCTGCTAATATCGCAGAAAAACCAAAGCGCAATCGGCGTAGCGTGGATTGTCCTTTGGGTAAATGTGGTGCTTTTCGCGGCCCTTTTTGTTTCAAGCGCAATACACACAAAACTCATCGAGAACCGATGATGGTGGAAGCTTTGCTTATCGCCATGCAGTAAAATTTCAACTGGGCGATGGCGGTTATGGCAATAAGTGCATAATATGCCTTGAATTGCATAGCAAGATCTGCTGCAAGAAGCAGCGGCAAAACGACGAGAATAAGGAACATTTCCGCGGTATGTATGCTTGGGCGGTTTCCTATTTTTTGATCCCGGCCTGTGCCCCTGAATAAAAATGCGGATGCCAGTAGAAGAATCACCATTCCCGCAAAACCCGCAGCCGAAAGCATCTTGCTGTCTAATTGCGCAAGAATTATCGCAGAAAGAATTATTGTCAGCGCTGCTTCCATCGGATAAAAAGATGCCAGTATGCGCATTGTCTTTTCAGGACCTGCCGAAACCGCAAAGGTCTTTTCCCCTGATGCAAGGTCGCTGTCGTAGTCGGAAAGCTGGTGCTCAAGAATCCATATGAAATTTATTGCACAGAATGCCGAAAGGAACAGGGCGGTGTTGTAAGTCCATACGCCGAAATAAGAAAACACAAGTGCGGCAGGGATCGTTACTTCAGTCAAATCTGCAATCGGGCCCCAGATTCCTTTTGTTTTAAGGCGGAATGGCTCAACAGAGTACAACACGCCGAGGGGCGCACTCAACAAGTAAAACAAGTTATATGCAAGATTCTGCCTTGCGAGAAGCCCATTAATCACTATGCCGGCAGAAAGGCAAATAATCGCAAGAAGCAAAAGCACCACTTTCGGAAAATCGCCCGAAATCTGTTTTCCCCCGATTGCATCCATTCTTGCGTCGGCATAGCAGTTCAGGAAATACGAATACAGCAGTATGAGGCTTACCGACGCAAAGACAATTCCAATATCCTTGAAAAGGCCAACAGACTGCACACCCGTTTCCATTATGCAGACAAGCACTGCGAAAATCAGTATTCCGTAAATCTGGTATGTATATCTCAGGCAGCGCAAAATTATTGCTGTGAGGATAATTCCAGCAAGTTTTCTGTCCTGGGCTGCTGCCATGTTTTTCCTCGCCAATTATTTCTTGTTGAAGTGGATGTCGTACATCTTTAGCGCGGTTTTTATCTTGTATTTCAGGTCATAGAAGCTGCGTATCGACGCCATCTGCATTAGTATGCCGCGCGGGCTGAAATATTGGTCGCGGTACGCCTTGTGAAGCCAATATTCAAGCCGCTCCTTTGAAAGGTGGGGATAGCTGATCTGCGATTCGCGCGTACCGTCTGTGGGCTGGTATTCGTCGTATATCATCCAGCCGTTCTTCTTTGCTTCATAATAGAATTCAGTGCCAGGGAACGGCGAGCAGACGTTGAAGAAAATATAGCGTATGTTGTATTTCCTTGAAAGCGAGCGCGCCTTTGTGAGGGTATTCTCTATCGTATTGTCCGTCTCAAGCGGCGACGCGCCAAGAAGTATGTTGAATTGCACGGAAATCTTGTGCTTGTTCAGTTTTGAAAGCACCTGCTCAACAGTTTCGACCTTCATGCCCTTGCGTATGTCGTCCAGTATCTCCTGGTTGAATGATTCTACGCCGATGTCAACGCTCTTGCATCCTGCCTGCTTCATCAGTTCAAGCATCTCGTCGTCGTTCAGGTTGTCTGCGCGCGAAAGGCAAGTCCAGGAAATGCCCAAATCTTTTATTCCGCGGCATATTTCCTTGACCCTTTCGCGATCCATCGCAAAATTGTCGTCTATGATTCCAACGGACTTGTAACCTATCCTTGCTATTTCCTTGAATTCCTCGATGACTCTTTCGGCGGAGTGCATCGTGGGCCGCGGCTTGCATTCGTTGCCCTTCTTGTATTCCAGCTCGCGGGCAAATGAAAGGGAACAGGGAACGCAGTACTTGCACTGGGCGTAGCAGTTGCGCGAAGTGAGTATGATTGTGGCAAGGCGCTTGAGCTTCGGTATCTCATACATCTGTGGATTTTTTATGAGCTTCCTGTCCGGCATTGGCAGGGAATCCAAATCCCACGTTGGCTCTCTTGATGGATTTTCCACTATGTTGCCGCCATTGAAGAATGATATTCCCTTTATTTCTTTCAGGTGCTTGATGTCTTTTGCATCGCGCAGGGCGTTGACTAGCTCCAAAAGCGCCAATTCCGGCTCTCCGCGCACTATGAATTTTCCGTTCCGGTCAAGATAGTTTATCGGGTTGTATGTGGGGTCGGAGCCGATGAATATGCACCGCG
>JAQUQK010000130.1 GCA_028716125.1 Thermoplasmatota archaeon
GCGTCCGCGTTGCGCTCGTAGTGGGCGAGGGTAAGGGATGAGATTTCGTCTAGGGCCATGGGGTGCGCTGAGGAATGAAGGCCCATAGGATATGCCGGCGAAGGAGGCGCATCAATCGAAGAACGCGTTCGCCGCTGCCGAACAGTAGCGTTCCCCCCACAGTAAGCGCCCTCACCCCCAGCCCCTCTCCATGAAGGCGAGGGGCGTAAACGCTCATGCCCAGTCTAACCCTGACAATGATAGGGTTTAGGTGAATATTCCCACATAATCAGGGTAATTGTTTACAGAAACAGCGCTGGCGGTTCCAAGATAATGATTCCGCGTCCATAGGCAGGCCCAGGCCAACATCCTGAACCTAAATCCCGCAGGGCGACACCATCCCTGAACCGATTTCCAGAGAACACTGCCATGAATATTAATCGCCGCACTGTATTCGCTTTCGCCCTGGCCACCCTGGGCACCGCTCTGCACACAGCCCCCGCCAACGCCATGGGGCATTCAGGCGTCCCGGCGTCAATGGCCGGTGCCAGCGCCCAAGCCACGGAACACCAGAGTCCGACGCAAACCGAGATGCAAACCCAGATCGATGCGTTGCGGAAGGAAATGACCGAAATCAAGGCGCAGATGAGCATGGCCAAAGTGGCAGCCGACACAACCCGATAGTCGGCGGATTCGGGGACGGGCGCAGGCCATGGATTGCCGCGTTCGTTCCATCGCCGCGGGCAGGGTCTTCGGCTCCGCCGCGCACCTGAAGCCACAAAAACATAAATGGTATTGCGAATATCCCGCACTGTAGAATCCGCCTATGTATCGTGGCTGGATAATACCCAATCTCAATTGTCTTATGCTGACCATCAATTAAATTGATGGTGGCATCCCAAAAAACCACGCATACTAATCCAATTTCCATACCCAATACCCGGCCCGCCCGAGGTTTCAAGCGCGTGTCGGCCAGGGTATCGCCATGCTGTGCGCCAATTGTGCGCGTGGTCATCTGTGGCGCGGCCAAATCTACGCGACGCTCTCCTGCCTAGCCCCGCGCTTATTTTTCCGGCAAAGCGGATTCCAGGCATCTTTCGGACTGCCCCGGCGGAGTCGTTGATGCCCGCCAAAAAACACCCAACAGACTGAATTAACTGTATTTCTAACGGGAAGCCGGGGTCACCTCGCGGAAGCTTTCGAGACTGCTTGGCGGCATAAAAACGCGGCGCAAGGGTTGGGGATTGACATCTGTCCCCTTTCTACTTCACAATTATAGAAATGCATTAAAAACAATGCATCTTTTTACAAGCTTGTAACCCACTATAAAAATCGGAGAACGAAAGTCATGGCAAAACCCTTAATTCAATTGGCATTAGATTCTTTGGATTACGACGTAAGCGTAAAGCTGGCCCAACAGGCTGCTCGTTATGTCGACATTATCGAAATCGGCACCCCGTGCGTGAAAGTCAACGGCTTGGCCTTGGTCAAGGATCTGCGCGCCCGCTTCCCGAACAAGCTGATCCTGGCCGACCTGAAGACCATGGACGCTGGCTTCTATGAAGCCGAGCCGTTCTTCAAGGCTGGCGCGGACATCACCACCGTGCTGGGCACCGCCGACCTCGATACCATCAAGGGCGTCATCGCGGTTGCCAACAAGTACGGCAAGCAGGCTCAGGTCGACCTGATCAACGTGATCGACAAGGCCGCCTGCGCACGCGCTGCCGCTGCCGCCGGCGCGCACATCATCGGTATCCACACCGGCATCGACCAGCAGATCGCCGGCCAGACCCCGTTCGCCGACTTGGCCGCTCTGCTGGCCCTGGGCTTGGATGTTAAGGTTTCCGTCGCCGGCGGCATCAAGCAGGCCACCGTCGGTGGCGTGGTCGAAGCCGGCGCCAGCATCATCGTGGTTGGCGGCGCCATCACTGGCGCGAAGAGCCCGGCCGAGTCCGCCGCCGAGATCCGCAGCTTGGTTGACACCGCTGCTGGGGCGTAAGCGATGGATCAGAAGCACCAGAAACTGATCCTGGATAAGATATCCGAGATTCTCCACGCCACGGACAGCAGCTACGATCAAAAGTTGATCGCGCTGTGCGAAGGCTCCAAGCGCATCTTCCTCGCAGGCGCTGGCCGCTCCGGCCTGATCTCGAAGTTCTTCGCGATGCGCCTGATGCACGCCGGCTTCGAGGTCTTCGTCGTCGGCGAGATCGTCACGCCGAGCATCCGCGAGGGCGACCTGTTCCTGGTCTTCTCCGGCTCCGGCGAGACGGAGACCATGCTGGCGTTCACCAAGAGCGCGAAGAAGCAGGGCGCGAAAATCGCCCTGGTCTCGACCAAGGCCAGCTCGACGATTGGCGACCTGGCCGACGTGATCTTCCAGATCGGCACCCCCGAACTGTACGGCAAGGTCGTCGGCATGCCGATGGGCACCGTGTTCGAGCTGTCCACGCTGTTCCTGCTGGAAGCCACCATCTCGCACGTGATCCACGAGAAGGGCATCCCCGAAGAGGAGATGCGGACGCGCCACGCCAACCTGGAGTAACTCCCAGGCCGGGCCGGTTCTTCCGGGGTTCTTAAGAAAGGCTGCCGCGCAAGCGGTGGCCTTTTTTTATGGCACATCGGGCCGTCTATCCAGACAGTCCAAGCTTGCGGTTGTTGGCGATGCGGGCCGCTGCGGTCTCGTAGCTTTCGCCGGCCAAGGCCAGTTTTTCGATATCGGCAATCGTCACGCCATAAATAGTTCTTCCGCCGGGTTTACGGGCTTTTTTAGCAGGGATTGAATCTGTTGCGGGAGGCGCGGGCCGGGGTTGTTTTAGGAAGACGAATTCCAAGGCGTTTATTTTCCGCCCGCCCTGCCTTTTCGCTGCCCATTCGATATCCATGCCGTTTTTTGCCTTCAACTCCGCGACGGCGGGTTCGATGATGCGCTTTCTCAGTTGCGCGAAATCTTTGACGGCGCTTTCCGGTGCCTCCATTGCATGGCAAAACTCGCCAATGTCGATGTGCAACACGCCGGTGGTTTTGAATTGCATCAGCAATTCAAACAAGCGCCAGGAATAAATGGAGCGCAGGTCGCTGGCCTGTTTCAATTTGTAACTGGTGAATTGTTGGCGCAACAGAGTCAAATGCGGGGTCATGTAGTGCGAGAATTCGAGTTCTATCCAGCCCTCGCCATGATGGTAAATCACGGCAGACATCCAGTTCCATTTATGCTCGACAATATTTCCGCTCTTACCCTTTTCGATCTTTTTGGCAATCCGTTTCATAAGATTGTCGCCAGCAAATACCATTTGCTCATAAGCAGTATTGGTATCCACATCAAAGGTTTCGGCAAATTCATCCGCCGTCAACTTGAACCGATAACCTTCTTTGTTCTGGCGGACGCTATCCGTCTTGGCGATGCACACCGACACCACGCGCTTTTCGGCCAAGGTTAGGCCGTGGGCAGCGCGAACCAGGGCGTTGCTCATGTTCACGTTGAGTTCGTTGACTGGCGTGTCCGGGCTGTTTTTGCCAAATTCAAGCTTTGCCATGGGGCTGTCTCCATCGTTTTTGGGATGGCGGCTATTCTGGCAAATACCGGGTTAGTCTGGCAATAGTTGATCGCGCCAGACTAACCCGGTATTTGCCAGAATAGGCTGTCCAGCCTGTGGATAGCGCCCGGCATTTGCCAGACTAACCCGGCGTTTGCCACAGTTAACCCGGTATTTGCCAGAATAGGCCAAAAAACGTCCGCTGTAAGCCGCGCCAGCCGTGGCTTTCAGCGAAAGCGACGCGCTTTAAAAACGAAGAGAAAAAACGTTTTTAAAAACGCATCGCAGCCTGTGGAAAACTTTTTGCGCCGCCCGCAAAAAAAAACGGCGAAGCCCCGCCATCAACCGGGGAACGCGAATGCTGCGATTCGCTCCCGTCCCGCTAACCCGGCGTTTGCCAGAATAGGGCCACAGGCCCATAGGATGCGCTGAGGAACGAAGCGCATCAATAGCGAACGATGCTTATGGCTCTCGCTTATTTTGAATTGCCCGCCGCACGTTGCGCAAAAATCCCGACCAAGCCACCCACGCAAGCCGATGCGATGGATATCAAACCTTCGCTGGTTTTTCCAAGGGCGGATAAAACTATTATTCCAATAACGCTTATTAACGTAATTACCACAAGCCCTTTCACTGCGACATGGTAGACCTGAACCGGAAGCGATTCAGGCTTAAAGTGTGGATTAAGATTGGGATCAATTATTTCGGTCTGTTCTTTTTTCATGGACTTGCCTGAAAAAAAGGGGCAATGCGATTGCCCCTTTTAGAGTTTCAACTTACGATTTCTCTACGAGCCTAGCTCTCGCATGGCTTCTGGCATTGGAAAAGACAGCCATTTGCAACTCCTTGTAGGTGTCTTTTTCCTCGTCAATCGAGCCAATCACCCGGTTAGGGTTGGCTTGAATCTCCTTGACGGCCCATTCCAGCAAAGACAGCGAGTTTTCAAACAGATCTTTCTTCGTTGTCACGCCAATCGTTGACATGAACGTATCTAGTTCTTTCGCCTTTTCCTCGGTTAATTCGAACTGTATTCTCATGGCTTCGCTCCAAAATTGTGATGCCGCAAAAAATCCTTAATTCGCGTTCTCACTCTTCGGTTATTGAGGTTGTTACGATACCGATGTACCTCTCTTCTGTGTTGAACATCGACCTTCATGACTTTTAGGGCGGGCAATGGAGGCTACGAGCGCCCCATTGCCCTATCAACCATTCTCCAGTTACTCCCTCAATAATCGCTTGGTTTTTTCGAGAGTTTGCATAGCAACAGCAAGCTCTAAAACGATTAGCTCCGCATCCTCGTCAAAAGAATCAAGGATAATTTCTTCAGTAAACCATTCCATTGGGCGGAGAATAGGTGTCCCGTCAAAACCGGCCATGAGGACTCCTAAGTTTGCAAGGTAGAACTTACACGGAGCAAATCCTAAGAACTCTTAAATTGCTCTTAAAGTCATCCTATCACAATCATTCGCCTTGTCAATCCATGCAGGGCCATAGGATGTACTGAGGAACGAAGCGCATCATTCGTGAACGATGCGTCCCTTCTGTCATGGGCGACCGTTCAACACGGCATTACCGGCCATGCTGTTCGCGCCGCCCCAATCCTTCGGCGATGAACGCCAACACCAAGGCGTTCAGGCTCACGCCTTCTTGCTTGGCGCGGGCGGCAAGCTTGGCGTGCGGGGATTTGGGCAGCCGGGTAGGGTGGGCAGACGGCTCTATCGTCTGCCCACGCGGAACTTGGCGCAAGTCGGTGGGCAGGCAAAAAGCCTGTCCTGAGCCTGTCGAAGGGACGCCTGCCCACCCTACAATTTCAGGCCACAAAAAACCGCCCGAAAGGGCGGTTTTTTTTCGATCCTAGCCAACGCGATGAGAAACGAAGTGCGTCAATTGCGAACGATGCGCCTCCCCTTCGGCATGGCTCAGGACAGGTTTCGTCGGATTATCTTATCGGCCTCTTGCTTTTGCGATCCGTGTTCGTGTCGCGGTCTTGGATGTTTCGTTGGTCTTGGCCGTTGCTACGCAGCCCCTTAAAACCGTCATTCCGCACCCCCCTATCCCGAACTGGCATACAGGGCGACATAGCGATCCCCGAGGAGCGCAAGCAGGGCGCGTTGGTGGGATTTGAGGTTCAGCACGGCTTCGGCGAGTGTCGGGAGG
>JAQUQK010000131.1 GCA_028716125.1 Thermoplasmatota archaeon
GAAAATTCGAAGCAAAAAAGACGATCGACGCAACCGGAAAAACAGTTATACCAGGATTCGTTGATTCCCACACCCACCTTGTTTTTGCAGGTGCCCGCGAGTTCGAACTGGAATGGAAAATCCAGGGTATGAAATACATGGAAATCGCAAAGCGCGGCGGCGGGATAAACTATACTGTCAGCCAGACGCGCTCGGCGTCAAAAGAAGCGCTAAAAGTTGAAGCGAAAAAACGCCTCGACACGATGCTTGACAGCGGGACGACGACAATTGAAGCAAAAACCGGCTACGGCCTGAACATTGAGGACGAAATAAAAATGCTCGAAGTTGCAAAAGAGCTTTCAGAATCGCATCCAATGACGATTGTTCCGACATATATGGGCGCCCACGCGCTCGCTCCCGAATTCAAGGATTTCGACGCTTACACCGAATTCATCGTCAAAAAAGCGCTCCCAACCATCGCAAAGACAAAACTCGCCAAATACTGCGACGTCTTCTGCGAAAAAGGCGTTTTCACGCCTGAACAAACCCGCAAGATTTTGAAAGAGGCAAAGAAGCTGAAAATGGGAATTAGAATACACGCCGATGAAATTGAAAATACGACGGGCGCGGAAATTGCCGCTGAACTGAACTGCGCTTCCGCCGACCATTTGCTCGCAGTGAGCGACAAGGGAATAAAGGCACTTGCATCGAAGAAAGTCATGGCTACGCTTCTCCCTGGCGCGGCCCTTGCCCTTCGAACCGGAAAATACGCACCGGCGCGCAAATTAATCGACGCCGGAGTTCCAGTCGCGCTTGCGACAGACATGAACCCGAACTGCTGGAACGAGAACATGCAACTTGTCATCGCACTCGCCTGCTACCAGATGGAAATGACGCCTGCCGAAGCGATTGTTGCATCAACTATAAACGCGGCGCATTCGATTGGAATGGCAGACCAAATCGGCTCGCTGGAAAAAGGAAAGTGCGCCGACATAATCATTTTAGATGCGCCAAACCACAAATTCCTCGGATACAGGTTCGGGGGAAATCTTGTTGAAACCGTGATAAAAGACGGAAAAGTTGTGAGGGAAAAGAAATAATTTACATCAGCCTTTGCTGGAATCTTTCCTTTTCTCCTTCGATTTTTATCGGGTATTCTGCGCTTACGCATCCAAGGCAGGTGTCGTTCCTGGCAAGCTTTATTGCGCTGATAAGTCCGTCGATGCTGATATATCCAACAGAGTCTGCGCCTATTTCCTTTTCTATTTCGGGGATTGTTTTTCCCACCGCTACGAACTGGTCGCGCGTGGTCATGTCGATTCCAAGGTAGCATGGCGCTATGATTGGTGGGGAGCCGACGCGCACGTGCACCTCTTTTGCGCCGGCGTCTCTGACCATTTTTACAATCCTGCGCATTGTGGTTCCGCGCACTATTGAATCGTCAATGAGGACAACGCGCCTTCCTGCGATTTCGCTCTTTACCGGGTTCAGCTTCTCGCGCACGCTCATGTCGCGCGTCTTCTGGTCCGGCATTATGAAAGTGCGGTTGATGTACCTGTTCTTGATGAGGCCTTCGGCCATCGGAATCCCGGAAACGTCCGAGAATCCCTGGGCATGGGCGCGCCCTGAATCGGGTATTGGAACTACGACGTCCGCCTTTACCGGCTGCTCTTTTGCAAGAACGCGGCCTATGCTCTTGCGCGTCTCGTAAACCGAGTGCCCTTCTATAACCGAGTCCGGCCTTGCGAAATAAACGTGCTCGAAGAAGCAGTATGACTTGTTCTCAAGAGATCCAACAATGTTTGATTCTATTCCGTCCGGCTTGAGTTCCAAAAGTTCGCCGGGCGCAACGTCGCGGATAAGTTCGGCGTCGGTTACGTCAAGCGCAACGCTTTCCGATGCCGCAATATAGCCGCTTCCGTCCTTGAATTTTCCAAGGCACATCGGGCGGATGCCAAGCGGGTCGCGAAGAGCGAAAACGCGCTCGCCTATCATGATTGAAAGCGCATACGAGCCGGAAAGCTTCTTTACCATCTTCTTGGCGGCCTTGACTATATCGTTACCTGCAAAAAGTTCCTCTGCGAGGATATATGCCATCGCCTCTTCTTCGGTGTCAGTTACAAAAGCATGGCCCTTGGCCTTCAGTTCCTGAATAAGCTGGCCCGAATTGACTATAATTCCATTATGCGCAAGCGCAATGTCGCCCGCCGCCGTCTTGATTAGATGCGGCTGGGCGTTTTCAGGCTTTGAAAGGCGGATAGAATAATAAGTATGGCCTATGCCCATGCTGCCCTTGAGTTCTTCCATCTGGCGCTTGCGGAAAACGCTCTCGACTAGGCCGAGTCCTTTTGTGCAGACGATCTTCTTTTCGTCCTGATCAAAGAGCGCCATTCCCGAGGCTTCTTGGCCGCGGTGCTGGATTGCCCTGAGGGCATAATACATGTAAAATGGTATCGGGCCGCTTTTTGCCATGCTTATGACGCCGCACTTCTCGCCGATGAATTCAACGTCGCTCATCTATCCACCAGAACCCAAACTGGAATCAGATAAAAGTATAAAGTATTCTTGTTTTGGTGGTTTTACGATTTTCGAGTTATTTTTCACTGAAAACTCATGCCGCCAAAAATTATTGATAAATAATTCAGGCCATCAAGCATATATATAGTCCTTTCCACAACCATGCCGACTGCTCCAAGGCTTTCCTTTGAGATGTTTTCAATTGTATCGCGGGTTGTATGCCAGGTTGCAGGGAAAACCGGGCCTGCCGGAGGGGTGGATGTGTGTATTATGTCTATTGCTTTTACTCCTGCATTTTTGAATGGAACGTGGTCGTCAGTTATCGACCACCCGGTGGCATTCTTGAACTGCGTGATATTTGCAAGATAAGCGATGTTCCATATTATGTTCTGTAGCGATTCATTTGAAATGCGCTCCTTTGGCAAAGACAAGTTCTTGTCTCCGACCATGTCCAGAAGTACGAATCCGCATTTGTTTATGTTGGCGATTTCTTCTGGCGCAATCAAGGATGCGACATATTTCGAGCCCAGACACCAATCCAGTCCAACATCATGATTTCCGGAGTCCTCGGCATCGAAAAACATCATTTTTATCGTTATTGTGAAATTTTGCGAAGCCAGTAGTCGCGCCAGTTCCAAAAGCACGGCAACGCCGCTCCCCCCGTCGTTTGCGCCCATGACCGGAACTGATGCTTTTTCCATGTCCGCCCAGGGCCTCGTATCGTAATGCGCTGCCAATACAAGCGTGGCGTTGGTTGTCCCCTTCTTAGTGCCAATGACATTGTGGAGCGCAGTGCCGTTCAGGTATCCTGCGTTTCCTGTGAAGTTCTGCCACTCCGCCGTGAAATTATATTCTTCCAATTTGTCGAAAATCCACTGGGCGCATTCAGTGTTGTTTTCTGTTCCTGGAATGCGGTAGCCGAAATTGCATTGGTCTGCGATAAAATTGTACGCGTTTGTCGAGTTGAAAAGATACGACCTCTCCGGAGGCTGCGGAATCCAGCCGTTATTATTGCCGTCTCCGTTGGGAACCTTCGGCTGGAAAATGCAACCCGAAAATGATGCCAGCAGAAGCATAAGCGCGAGCGCAAGGCAAACTGGAATTCTCATGCCCTTGCATCCATCTGGAAAATAAATATCTATATCTATTTCCGGCAGATACCTGGAATAATGCCAAAAGTTACGGTGATAATCCCTACGATGAACTGCGCCAGCGACCTCGAATCGTGCCTTGGCGCACTGCGGGAGCAGACGTTCAAAGATTTTGACGTTCTTATAGTGGACGGCCATTCCAAAGACGATACCGTAAAAGCAGCTGAAAAAAATGGTGCAAAAGTCATTTTCGATGAGGGGCGCAACAGAGGGCATGCGTGCAACACCGCGCTTGAGAACGTAACCGCCCCATACATCGCCTTTACCGATGCAGATTGCATTCCGCGCCCGGACTGGCTTGAGAAATTAATGGCTCAGCTTGAGGCGAAACCGGAAATCGCTTGCGCGGGCGGCCCGAATTACTCTCCGCCGGATGATCCTGAGTTTGCAAAGTGCGTCGATGTTGTTTATTCGTCAAAGGTCATGACAGGGAACGCGCGCTACGGAAAACAGTTCAAGGAAATCGTTCCCATAGACCACAATCCCGGGTGCAACGCGGCATACCGCACCGATGTTTCGAAGAAGGCGGGATTCGATGCCGATCTTCCGACCGCAGAAGACGTAGTGTTCGACTATAAAATCAGAAAGAATGGCGGAAAGTTGATTTTCGTTCCGGATTCCCTTGTCTGGCACAGGCGCAGGCCAACAATGAAAGGATATTGGAAGCAAGTTTACAGATACGGGCTTGGGCGAGCGATGGCAAACAAAAAATATCATGAATTGAAGTCGTGGTATCACCTTGGGCCGACTGCGCTGATTTTTGCCGCAGGCGCATGGATCGTTTTCTCCGCGGTTTCACTTTCAATTATTGGATGGCGGTTTCCGTTCGCCATTGCCGGCGCGGCGGCCATCGGCTATCTTGCAGGATGCATCTACGGCGCATCCGTGTCATATTCCCAGTACAAAACATTCGGAAGGGTGCTGAAGGCTTCCCTGCTGATTCCGGTTGGGCATCTTGCATGGGGGCTTGGATACATCAAGGGATGCAAATGAAAGTGCTTTATGTTGCGGACGTGGTCGGCGGCGCCGCCAAAATACACGTCGAGGAAACTTGCAGGCACCTTGCAAAGCTCGGCGAAAAAGTAGAACTTGTGATAAATTCCCCAGTTGAGATAGAGGGCGTAAAAGTCGTTCAGGTGAGAGACGTCAAAATAAAACGTGGCTCTGCGCTGAAAATCCTTGTCCAAGATACCCTGATGCTCTTCAATTCCGTTTTCAGGAAGTGCGACGTAATCTACACGCGCAATGGCTTCCTTGCGCTCCAGATGAAGATATTTCGCCCGTTCAAGCCGGTTGTCTGGGAGATAAATGGGATAAGCCGCCTGGAGTACGCGCAGTCGGGCCAGTCAAAGGCAAAAACCGCACTAGCCGCTTTCTTTGAAGAGCGATTGATTCCCTTCTTTACCAGCAAGATAGTTGCGGTAACCGGCGGAATGCGGGAAATGCTTGTTAAATACGGCGTCCCAAAAAGCAAACTGGCCGTCGTTCCGAACGGCGTTGACTGCGAAAAATTCAACCCAAACATTGACGGAAGCGCAGTCCGCGAAAAATTCGGCATTGCTGATAACGAGAAATTGCTCATCTTCGTCGGCAAGCTGGCAGCATGGCACGGCGCAGACCATATGCTTGCGATTTTTGACACGGTTGCGCAAAAAATGAAAAATGTAAAACTCGTCCTGGTTGGAATCAGCGATGCGGACCTTGAAAAGTTCGCTCCGTCGCTTTCGGCGGAGGCGCACTCTCGAATCATATGCGCCGGGTGGGTTGACGGCGGAAAGATTCCCGAATATATCGCGGCGGCTGACGCCGGAATACACCTTGGAATTCATGATTATGAGTTGAATCCATTCAAAGTACTCGAATACATGGCGTGCGGAAGGCCGGTTATAGGCACAAAACGCGGGCTTTCCGAAAT
>JAQUQK010000132.1 GCA_028716125.1 Thermoplasmatota archaeon
GTTCGCATAAAGGGATAAGTTGACGTGAAGCTCGCAACAACAACTGCCGATTTCCGCATCTACTCCGACAAGGCATCGGAGATCGTCGATTTGTTCGACGGCACGGGCTTCCGATATCTTGACCTCAACCTCTACAGAAGCATATACCCGGGGTCGCCCTTACTCGATGCGCACTGGGAGCGGTGGATAGAGGACGCGGCTGAAGCCGCAACTGCGAAGAACATGAGTTTCTGCCAAGCGCATGCACCCGACGGTAACCCGTTTGCGTCTGGTGAGAAATATGACGTATTCCTGAATGCAACCGTCCGCTCGATTGAGGTCTGCGGCAGGTTGGGAATACGCCAAATCGTGGCTCATTCAAAGGATATTGGTGGATTTCCCTCCAGGGAGCACCATGGGTTGAATCTGAAACGCAATCGTGACTTCTTCTCCCGCCTCTTCCCGACGATGGAGAAGACCGGTGTCCGCGTCCTAGTCCTAAAACAAGCGAGTATTCAACTGTGAGTCGTTCGCCGACGCTGCCACGCCCATTTTTTCGTTCCGGCCCCTCGGAAAAACGCCGAAATGATTTTTTCAGGAACATTCCGACCTGATTTTCTATGTTTTTATCATCATGGCAACACTCTGACCGTTTTTCTCATGCCAACAGACAGATCCGCCTGTGCGGAAACACACCGCTCCGTCGCGTTTATCACGCTTTAAGGCGTGATTTATATTTCTTTCTTTTTTTCGCTTCTAATCCGAAAACTTTTCTTCTATGCCGTGGAAAACTGCCGGATTACTTCCCATGTTTTGAGAAAGTCCGACATCCATGGATTATAACTCATTAACCGATAAACAATCTGCCGGCCTTGCCGGATGATCTGGCAGGGCAACCGGATGATATTATTCAGAAAACGACGAAATTCCATTTTCAGCATCACGCGTCCTTTTTCACGGTCGGGCATCATCATCGCAAACCATGATTTTAGATTCCACGCCAAGGCCGCAATCACCATATAAGCCCAGTTACTCAGCAGATCGTTCACCGGAATCCGCATCGCGTTTACACCATTCTTCAGTTGCTCGATCACGTTTTCCTGATCGCACCGCTGATTGGCCGATTCTACCACTTCCGCCGGCGTCAAGTCAGTGCGGCTCGTGATGTAGAAAAAATAACGAATGTCATCGAATAATACCTTCTCCCCTTTTTCAACGCTCAGGTTCTTTTTCAATATCACCAGATCATATGTCTTGGCGCATTGCCCCGGACGATACCTGATTTTTGTCACCCATTCGCTCATCAGCTTCACGTTCTTAAACTCCCGTTCAACGACAATAGGTTCTTTGACATTCAGCGGTTTCTCGCGCGACTCTGTTTTCACAACATACTTCGCATTGCGTTCCAATGCCGTCCAGTCGGCCTTCGCAACGGCTTCCGCGCGTTCGACCAACCCCGGACTTGCATCCATCCCAAAGATAAAATCCGCGCCCTCGCTCCAGCGATCAAAATGTCTGGTCAATGAAAAATCCGTGTCGCCTCTCAACGTCAGACGTTCTGCATACGGCTTCACCAAATTAATCGCGCGGTCGACCCATTCCGCGCATCCATCATGACTTGCCACGTTCCCGGACCGGTTCACCAGATACAATACTTCCTTCGTGTTCCACAACGACACGATCAGCGGATGATATTCGTCTCGCCCCCAGCGCATCAAGAAATACTTCATCTCGGCGCATCAACTCTATGTCTTCCAGACGCATGCCCCCGGTTAAAATGTTATACGCCGGACTCAGGACATGATCCGATTCATGATACGGCAAATGAACCTTCAATAGTTGCAGCCGTTCGTCTATTCTTCTGACCAATCCAATCCGTTGCGCCAATTGATGAAACGCGCCTATTCCGCCAACCCCAATCCCATCCGCCTTTGCACTTGCTTCGTAGCGAATATTTTGCCCCGCCATCATCACCGGCCCGCCGCGATCTTTCATTACCCCAGCCAATCGCCGCTCAATTTGACGCTTGCGTTTCCCTAAAACCTTCTGGTATCTTTTCACTTGAAATGCCCCTTTCCTTTGGGTTGCGACCTTTCTTTCAATCGCATTCTAACCAATAGAATCGGGCATTTCAATCATCTTTAATTCAAAATACGACTAAATCGCGCTTCTATAAGGACTAGACGAACTCTGCCAAGCGCTAAAATTCGACGAAAAAGATACTCTCCAAATCTTTAAACATTTGCTCATGACCACACTTGGCCAACATTCTGAACCAGAAGCCGAGAAACTTCTCCAGATGGTGGTCAGACTTTCGGCAATGAACGAGGGGCAAAACGATGTGAGAGATGGTGGTCAAGCTCATGCCGACTGGAGAGCGGGAGACACAAAAGCACCATTGAGACTTGGTGCTTTATTAGATCGAGATTGCAAAGCGTCCACGATAATGGGCAAAGCTGATGCGTAACGGAGTTCTTAAGAAAAGGAAATCAGCGAGTTGCCCGGCTGTGCCCGGCCAACGACTGAAGATCACTCAACAATTGACAATTTTTGCTCTCCGGTTACAATACACTCATGCAATATAATTTTGAATGGGATCCGGAGAAAGCAAAACAAAATTGGCAGAAACACGGCGTCCACTTTGAACAAGCGGCAACAGTTTTTCGTGATCCCAGGGCGATGACTTTGTATGATGATGGGCATAGCGTGGCAGAGGAAAGATGGATTACTCTGGGGATCTCCGCGAACAGCATCCTGTTGGTTGTGCATCATACATTCAGGGAAAAAACCATGAATTCCGCAACGATTCGACTGATCTCAAGCAGAAAAGCAACTCGAAAAGAGCGGCAACAATACATAACAGGTGAATAAAATGAAAAAAGAATATGATTTTTCCGGAGCACAGCGCGGGCGGTTTTTTAGAAAAGGACTGAAGTTAAATATCCCCGTGTATTTGAATAAAGAAACGTATCCTTTTGTTGAAGAACTGGCTGAACGGAAAAAGAGCGATATTTCCTCGGTGGTCAACGAGTTGCTCAAAGGCGACATGCAACTTGTAGATATGGTAAAATAGACGAGCGAACCAAGCCTTTCAGCGTACGGCTGCAAAGCCGTCCGCCGCTGAAGGCTGACGTTCCCGGCGCGCTGCGCGCTCCGGGAACGGCGAGTTGCCCGGCTGCACCCGGCCAACGCCGGGAATGAGGGGTAACATTTCATGAGCAAACTCGAACGAATTATCTGCGTCGCGGCTCCAAACATCATGGGGGTGATCTTGGTCATCATGGGAAAGCGTGTGATCAGCCAAGCTTGCGTTGTAACGACGACAATCTCCCCCGCCGCCGTCATGATGGGAGCGATGCTGATCTGCACAGGTCTCATCTGTGTGTCGCTGTCCTGTATCGCGTATGCACTCGTGAGACCCTCTGTCAAGGTGAACGACAACAATTGATGAAAAAACTTGCCATACACATTTTTGTGTTATACTATGTGTATCAAAAGGAGGGGCGGATATGACAAGGACAAATGTTGTCTTGGACGATAATCTCGTGGTGCAATGCCAGAAAGAAACCGGCATTAGGACGCGGAGGGGCGTCATTGATTATGCCCTGCAGGAACTGCTCCGGCACGCGTGTCAAAAGAAAGTCTTGGAATTGAAGGGCCGGATTTCATGGCAAGGCAACCTCAGCGCTTGGCGAAGAGGTAGAGGGATGGCGTGATCATCGTCGACACATCCGTGTGGATCGATTTTTTCTGTGGAAAAGATTCGCCGGAGGTCCGTACACTTGAGCGGATTCTTGCCGCCGGGGAAGACATCTGTGTCTGTGGCGTTATCCTTGCCGAAGTCCTTCAAGGGATTCGTGAAGACGGAGACTATCGCGCGACATTATCCCGATTCGAGTCTTTCCTGTTCCTCCCGATGAACCAGCATACTTTCGTAAAAGCCGCGGAACTGTATCGGATATTGCGGCACAAAGGGATCACGATCCGCAACACCGTTGACTGCATGATTGCGGCCGTGGCGATTGAACATGACATTCCTCTCCTTCACAAGGATCGCGACTTCAACGCAATAGCCGAATACTGCGGTCTGAAGATATTAAAGACATCGGAAAAGCCAACCAAGGCATCCAGGATATTGCCGTCAAAGCGCGGCAAATCCTGATGCTTTTCGTTCCCGGCGCGCTGCGCGCTCCGGGAACGGCGAGTTGCCCGGCTGCGCCCGGCCAACGCCGGGAAATGGCTCCCGGCGCGCGCTGATTCGCGCGCCGCGAACCAGTCGTTGGACCGGTCGCCGTCACGCGATGCTTGCGCCGCCCGGGAGGGTGGCCGAATCTCGTGCCGGCGCCGGTCAACTCGCCGTTCGGCAAAGAGAAAGGAATCGCGCCATGAAAATCGTTGGATATGTCGCGCTGTTAGTGGCCGGCCTCGCTTGGCTGGTTCTGATGGTCATAGGAATGATTGAGTGCTTTCCCGTGGGGATCATCGGCATTCTTGCCCTTGTCGGTCTTGCCTTCCTTCTCGGCCACGTGATCAAGACCCGTGTGCAGAATAAAGAAGACCATTACTACATCAAGAATGTCGAGAAATAGGAGGCTGCCATGTTGATCACTACACAAGATGAATTCGCGGAATATGCCATCACAGAGACGATTGGTATCGTGAAGGGAAATACGATTCGGGCCAGACATGTAGGCCACGACATCGTTGCGGGGCTGCGCAATTTGATCGGCGGGGAAATTACAGAGTATACAAAAATGTTGGCAGAATCACGGGAACAGGCAATAGATCGTATGATTGAGGATGCGCAAAGCAAGGGAGCCGACGGCATCGTCTGTCAGAGGTTCACAACCTCCTCCGTCATGCAGGGCGCGGCAGAATTATTGGCCTATGGCACAGCCGTAAAACTCAAGAAAAGATGAAGCCGAACAATCGAATTCAGCCTATCGCCCTACGAGCTCAGGCTGATTCGGACGTTCGACACAAAAAGAAAGGGAAAATAAAATGACAAAGGCGAAACAGTTAGCGAATATGGCGATGGGACTGGCGTGTGTATGTCTGGTGTGGTCGGCATCAGTAGGCATGGCGGCAAATCCTGATGAATCGGCTCGACCGGTCTTGGACAAACTCCTCAAAGCAGTAGAAGCAAACGACTACAAAAGTTTTGTGTCCGATGGTGCCGATGCATTCAAAACCGGCATAACGAAAGAAATATTCGAAGGTGTCAGCAAACAGATGGCGCCGCGCATAAAAAAGGGATATACTGTTTTTTATCTGGGAGAACTAAAACAACAAGGTATGTCAGTGTATCTCTGGAAACTGGTCTACAAAGACGGAGAGAATGATACCCTGGCCAAGCTGGTACTAACAGGTGATAAAGTGGCCGGCGTTTTATTCCAATAGCAGAGATAGATTGCCTGTCGAACCAACGCTTGCCGGCGCCCCAGCGGACGGATAAGAACGCCCTTTTTCAGCAGGTTTTTTTTAAGCGCCGCCGCGCGCCCCGCTGGCTCCAGGTCAAAGGCGGCAAGCATGCCCAGGCCGCGCAAATTGCCGACGCCTTTCAGG
>JAQUQK010000133.1 GCA_028716125.1 Thermoplasmatota archaeon
CGCTCCAAAATGAGGCGAAGGCCATCGGCTTTGTTGCTGAAGCGAAAAGCATCCGAATCGTGCATCCTTATTCCCCGACGCAGGTTTACTTTTCCGTGGAATTTTTTGTCGAGAGAATCAAAGCGTAGGCGACTTATCCAAAAACACTTAAATACCGCATAAGATACTTGCAACCATATTGGGAGGAAACTGGATGGAGGACAAGAAGTTCACTAAAATCGTTGCCCTGGCTTGCCTTGCCGCACTTGTGTTTGCGGCACTTTCATATTCCACGGCCTGGTGGGGGCTAAGACAGCACTATGAAATCAACTTTATGGGAGAAGATGAAAAATTCGACAGTAATTCCTATTTTTACTTTGACAAAGTGATATCGAAATCAAAGGGCGACGGATACAGCCAGAAAACCACAATAAAATATTCTTCAGACGAAATAGAAGGAGAAATGGACAACACGATTGGAGTTTTCAGGGCGGCGCAAGTGCTTTCTGCACTCGGCCTTGTGGCATCGATAGCGTCGTTGCTTCTGGTGTGCTTCGAATTTCTTAAGCAGTTTGGGCTTGGGGAAATCGATTCCGCCCTGAAAGGCAATTCAAGAAAATACGCGCTCGTTGCAGGAGCGATTGCGTCCGCGCTTGCAATTTCGGCAGTAATTTATTTTGCGTCCGCCCTTCCGGAAGCCATCCAGGACGATGGGGCAGGCCAAATTGACAGTTTCTTCGGCCATGACTCCCAGAGCATTGGCTTTGTTGGAATCCAGATGGAACAATGGTGGGGGGCAGGAGCAGGATGGTTCTTTTCGATAATATCTCCGATTCCGTACCTTGCGGCGATTGTGCTGTATTATTCACGAAGCGAGAATGCGGTGCGGGCGGATTCTGCTGCAATAAAGACGCAAGCCGCACCAAAACAGGCAAAACCTGCAAAGGCGCAAGCGGTGCAAAAGGCCGTCCAAGAGGAGAGACCCATGATTGTCATTGGCAGAGGCGTCGTTGCCACGATTGCCGTGTGCCTGTTGATATTTGCAGCAATTATTGTTTCCGCGATTTATCTTCCAAAACTTGGCATTTTGGATAATGTATCATCAAAATCTGCAAAAGAAAACAATAAATATTTTGTTTCGTGGCAGGATCACGACGGGCAGGGGCGCTACGTAGAGAGTTATCTGCAAGAAATGGAATCTTCGGATTTCAACTTTGAAGTTGCTGAAGAAAACGTCACCTCGGTGCGCTTCTCCCTGATATGGGTTGACGACGAGAACACGATAACATCCGACGATTCGTTCAAAATTGAAGTATATTCTCCAGACGGCAGAAAAATGGCAGGCTCTTCTGACACGAGCGGGGAAATAATGTTGGAAATGCCCCCATACATGGTTCCTGAAAACGGCTATGTTTATGCATCAGACGTATCCAGCGCTGAAAAGGAGACCGCAAGGACTAACCCGCCCTGCGACGCGTATTGCGGAAATTGGCGCATAGTGGTTACTCTTGAAAGCTGCGGGTCTCCCGTAGGAAATCCCCTTGGAATTGCGCCGCTGGACTCCGGAAACAATTTCAGCCTTTCCATGGAATACGAATACTACGACTATGACATTGAGGCCGTTGGAAATTGAAAAACCAATACACTATAAATACCACCTCGCCCAATATTCATCTAGCCGGTCTTGAGGGAGCATAGATGAAGGTCGAGGAGTTCAAGGCATACCTGAAAGTGCACGAATCCGAATTCGGGTTTGAGCCTTATACGCACGAAGGCGTTGACGGCATCCTGGTTTCAAACAAGCTTTTTTCGACCAGGACCCATTTTTCCAGGAAGGCCATCGAGGAGAACGACATTTTGACTCTCCTCAACGCCACCCACCAGGGAAAGAACATCGACCAGATAACCCGCATCACCGGCTACTTCAGCCAGATAAGGTCATGGAACAAGGGAAAGACGGGCGAGCTGAAGGATAGATACAGGAACAAGGGATATTTCTAGGATGTTATTATGGGGCTTACTTCGGATGAATTGGTTGGCGTTGCGCTTGAAATTGAAAAGCACGGGGAGGCGCTGTACCGCCAGCTTGCGCAAAGATTTACAGATCCAAATATAAAAAAGACTTTTGAGTATCTTGCGTCTGAAGAGGCCGAGCACAGGAAAACTTTTGAAAAAATGCTGGCGGGCGGCCTCTTGCCTTTATATCCAACACTTGAACAGGGCGAAGAGGATTACATCCGAAGCCTGGTCCAATCCCAGTTCATCCTTGCGTTCATAAAGACGGATGTCCTGATAATGGATATAAAAAGCGCTTCCGACGCAGTAGCCCTTGGGCTTCGCATGGAAAAGGAGACTTTGCTGTTCTTCGAGAGCATTTCTTCTTCATTGGGCGGCGAGGCTTCGAAAATTTTCATAGACATATTAGCCGAGGAGAAAAAACACTTCGTAAGGCTTAGCGCCCTCGCCCGGGACATGAATGCTCCGAAAGGCAAGGATTGGTGACAACATGGCAACAAAAAAGTATGATGCAAACGGCATAACAATAGAGATAGACGAAGACCGATGCATAGATGCCGAGGAATGTGTCAAGGTCTGCCCGGCAAACGTGTTTGAGATAGTGGACGGGAAGGCAACGGCTCCAAGAGTGGCAGATTGCATCTCATGCTGCGCATGTGTCGAGTCTTGCCCAACTAAATGCATAAAGCACAGCGCCTGCCCATAGGCGCCCAAACTTGCTTAAAAGTGCATATATAAACAAAGATGCTTTTTCTGCACAACCCTTTTTAACGCTTAACTTATTCGGTGTTGCTTTTCGGCAAACTAATCTGAGAATTGATACTCGGTGATATAAATGGCACATCCAAGACCAGCACACTGCTACAGGAACGTCACGGGACCCGCATACACGAGAAGGAAGTACATGGGCGGCATACCTGGCGACAAGCTCGTTCAGTTCGACGTCGGCAACATAAAGGGTGATTTCCCGATGGAAATGATTCTCTGTGTTGATGAAGCGTGCCAGATCCGCAACACAGCGCTCGACGCGGCCCGTGTTTCCATAGTCAAGTGCATGGAAGGGGCGGCGGGAGCGGCGGGCTTCCACCTCAAGGTAAACACCCACGCATACCACGTGCTCCGCGAGAACAAGCAAGCACAGGGCGCGGGAGCTGACCGTGTATCCGATGGAATGCGCCTGTCGTTCGGCAAGTGCATCGGAACCGCGGCGCGCGTCAAGAGAAACCAGGTCATCTTCACCCTGCGCTTCAACAAGGCAAACATCGAGAATGCAAAGGACGCAATGCGCAAGGGATCCTCGAAAATACCAAGCACATGCACATTCAAGCTGACCAAGGGTGCGGAACAGTAAATTTACAAGGAAGCTAAAATATCGTCAGGGGCGTATTCCGCCTCGATTTTCTTTATCTCTTCAGAATCCTTTGCTTTTGAGTAATCTTCCAGCGGATTGCGGTTCAGGTTCAGGAACTGAATGCCCCAGTTGAAAATGCGCAAAATCTCCTCCGCCTGCGCCTTTTCGCCCATTATGTAAAGCGACGCGGCAAATGCCTCGAGCGTCGAAAGCTTGCACCATTTTCCATAATTCACCGGATTTGAGGCGACAAGGCACGGAAGGCGGCGCGGAACAAGTCGGTGCGAGTGTCCCTGCTTGAAGATTTGCTCTGCATGCTCCCATGAGCAATCAAGCCCCATTATGCCGTGTTTTCTTGCTAGCTGGGCGTCCGCGGGGGACATGACATCCTTCGCGAACGGGTTCAGGATTATCGCGCCGTAGGGCGACCTATCCATGCCATGAATTATCTGGGCAAGATGGAAACGCCCCATCTTGTCTGCGCTGCATTTCCTTGGGTCGTCCTGGCCTTTCTGTAATATTATTAACCGAATCATTGTATCACTTTTCAACCAATTTTGCATCAATTATGCGAAGCGTTCCGCTTGAGCGTTTCCATTCCTTTTGAGATTCGACGATTTCAAGGCGCTTCCCAAACATCGGGCAGTCCAGCACAAGCGACTCATATTCCCCGCCCTCGCCTGAAACGCTGACGCCGTAACGGTCGTTTAGCCTGCAAAGGTCTTCGTATGCCGCCATATCCAGTTTCTTTCCAAGCCATGATGAATCGAAGCCCTCGGCAAAGGCGCCTACGATTCGGATGTCGAACTGCGCTTCTATCATGTCGCGCACGAGCATCCTTGGATCTTTGTGCCAGAGGGGTGCAAAAGATTTGATTCCAAGCTCATCGCATATTCGTTCGATGCGCGTCCTCTGATATTCAGAGGCGACCGCACCTGAAATTACGCCGTCGATCTCAAGTTTTGAAAGCGCCCTTTTCAGGTCGTCCAGCTCTTTTTCCTTCTCCCCTTTTGTTTTCACTTCAACATATTTGGCGCCAGCGGCCTCCGCCTGGAGCGAAGTAAGATGGACGTTTGGGACATGGAACATGTAAGAAGAGTCTGATTCCGAGAGAACCGAAACAAAATACGGGACCTCCCAGCCGTGCTGGATTGTGACGTATGCCGCAAAGGCGGAGTCCTTGCCGCCCGAAAACAGGGATGCTACTTTCATGAGAATTGCAGAATAAAATGCGGGCTTTTAATCTTCTTTATTCTTTTTTCTGGCGCGTGTTGTCCATGTCCCGCTTGAATTTGTCGAGATATACTTCCTTTAGCGCATCAACTTCGTGTTCGCCGACATAGAATATCGCATGGGATTTCTTGTCGCCATTCACCCATTTGTAGCCGGGAACGTCAGTGAAAAACCTCTGCGGCTCAGGCAGGTCGTTCTCGATGGCAAACGCCTTCGCGCCAACAAACATGTTGTATGCTGAAATGCTCTTTGAGCTCGTTATTCCCGAGTTTATTGCCCAGCCATAGAGTTCTTCGGAAGAAATCGGCTTCTCCGTAAGCTTTTTGTAAACTTTGTCGTAATCCAGTCGCCTCATTCCCTCACCATTGTGCTTTGAGTTGCCTCAATATATCATATATTTTTAAATAGTTTTCCATTTTCGAATCTGCTATTGTGGGCCGATTTCTCCTGTAATTGCGCATCATCCCAAGGTCGACCTCCGCGATGCAAATATCATCCTCGAAATATTTGCCTTTCGCAAGGACGTTCCCGCGCGGATCTATAGCGCATCCGCCCCCCCAGAAGACAAGCTTGTCCTGCGGCCCTACGAGGTTTGAATATACCATGAAAACCGTATTCTCAATGGCCCTTGCTGGAAGAATCAACTCGAAGAACTTGCGCGTCGTGGAAGGCGAGGCGCTTATGCAGAAGACGATGTCCGCGCCCTGAAGCGCATATGCCTTTGTGATCTCAGGGAAGAAAAGGTCGTAGCAAATCTGCAATCCGATTTTTCCGAATTTTGTTTCAAAAATTGGAAGTTTGTCGCCTGATGCGAAATACCATTTTTCCTCGAATGGCCCGAACGTAGGGAGGTGCATCTTTTCGTAATGGTCGATGCGCCCGTCGGGATGAACGAGCACGGCGGCATTGTATATTTTTCCTTCCATCTTTTCGTCGGCAAGAGG
>JAQUQK010000134.1 GCA_028716125.1 Thermoplasmatota archaeon
ATAATCTGCTTGCGGTATCCGATTTTTTCGGCCAGCGCGCCGCTGAGTATCGGGATTCCGTATTGTATCGGGTACATGAATGCGGTAAGAGTGAGCGCAAGATCTTTTGGAAGGTGCAGATTATACATGGCGTGGTACGCAATTATTGGCACCATCGTGTAATATGCGCCCCTCTCCAGCAATTCGAACATCTGGACGACCCAAAATACCCTTGGGAACTTCTTAAAAACCGATTGCTTCTTGTTCGATGTATTTTGAGTATTTTCTGAAGACACAGTATGCACCTTCTTTGCATCTTTGCTATATCTGTGGAATAATAATTTTGCTTAAACTCTTTTCCCACGCTTGATCATTTCAGCTTTCTTACCACAAAATAAATCGGAACCGCCGCCGCAACTGAAATTGCGTAGCAAATGACAAGTCCTAATGCAAGCCCGAATTTCGGAAGCGCCCATGTGACAGCATACACAAAAATCACTATGTCGATTGCGCCTGCGACCATGCTCTTGCCCATCGCTCCTGCGAAATCCGAACCGTGCTTTCTTGAGAAAATTATCATTGTCGATGAGAACACTGCAGGGAACGCAGAGAAGAGCCCTCCGAGGATTGGGCCGCCGTAATGCGCTATTATGACCGATGATGCGACTGCGGTTCCAGCCACCGTTCCCCTGAAAAGCATCTCGCCCAAAGTGTATTTCATCTTCCCTTTCTTCTGCGAATTTGTTGAAAGGCGGAATTCGAGAACGTAGAGGGCGATTCCAGCAAGCACCGCGAAGATCAGAGTGTTGACGTAGATGTTTTCCAGTTTCAGTGCGACCAATGCAAACGCCATCACGGCCCAGATTGCAAGCGAAATGAGAGGCGCAGCCACCTTGCCGAATTTCAGGAAATACGTGTAGAAAAGAAGGAACAGGCAATTTATTCCCATTACCGCCGGAACTATTGAAACAGACTGCGCCGCAAATTCCGCAGACTGCGTTATTCCTATGAAGATTAGCGAGACCATAATGGTTGCTGGAAGGCAGGCAAGCACCCCGCCGATTTTAGTGCCGAGCTTTTCGGCAAGAACTGTGAATACTGAAACCCAGATTCCGCCAATAAGGAACGAAAGCAAAATCTTGAGCAAGAATGCGCTGTCCATCGCCCCGGCATCTTTTGCCCGGATTAATGCTTGGCGGCGCTTCCATAATTTTATTGACATCCAGCGGATTCGGAAGTTGTGAAGAAAATCGGCTTTCTCGTAAATCCAATCGCGGGAATGGGAGGGCGCGCCGGCCTGAAAGGAACTGACGACGTTCTTGAAAAAGCGGTGGCGCTTGGCGCAAAACCAATATCCCCGCACCGAGCATCCGAGATGCTGGACGAACTTTCTGAACTCTACAAAGGTGCAGGCAAGATTCCGGCAGAATTCCTGACGTGCTCCGGAAAAATGGGCGCGGAGGAATTGGCTGCAGCAGGAATCCCATACAAGGTAGTTTTTGAAGCGCCAGAAAAGACAACGGCAGCAGACACCATTTCGGCTTGCAAACGCTTTGAGGAAATGGGCGTAAATCTTATTGTTTTCACCGGCGGCGACGGGACCGCGCGCGACGTTTTCGGTGCTGTTGGGCAAAGGGTGCCAATCTTCGGCGTTCCTTCCGGCGTGAAAATGCATTCGGGTGTTTTCGGCACGACGCCTGAAACGGCCGCGCAGGCAATCCGCGGATTTTTGAACAGCGAACTTTCGGTGGGCGACGCCGAGATAATGGACCTTGACGAAGAGGCGTACAGGCGCGGAAACTGGAAAATAAAGTTCTTCGGCTCTTGCATTTCGCTGATTGAGCCAACGTTTGTCCAGACTGGAAAAATGATGGTTGAGGAAAAGAGCGACGAAATTTCAAAAGAAGATATCGCAGACCACATCTACGAGGAAACGAACCTTGAAAAGGAAACGCTCTGGATTTTAGGTTCTGGCGGCACTCTGGAAGCGATTGGAAAGCGCCTTGGAATCGATAAAACTCTTCTTGGAGTTGATGCCTTCGCAGGCGGAAAACAGGTTGGAAAAGACTTGGGCGAAAAAGAGCTGCTGGCACTACTTGGCAAATACAAAACCGCAAAAATCGTTGTCTCTCCAATTGGCGCGCAAGGGTTTATTTTCGGGCGCGGGAACTTGCAGATAAGCGCGCAGGTCATTAGGCGCGTGGGTTTGGAAAATATAGTCATTGTGGCGACGCCGGGAAAACTTGCAGCCACTCCGCTTTTGCGCGTTGACACTGACGACCTTGAATTGGATGCGCTGTTTTCAAAGAAAGGATACGTGCTGGCTGTCATTGGATACAGGGCGCTTAAGCTTGTAAAGATTGAATCGACAAATCAATAAACCTATTTTGCGATGCAATGCTATGCAGGAAAATCCGGTTTTTTCGGCAATCCTTGAGCGCCGCAGCGTGCGCCGCTATACGAACAAGGCGCTGACCAAAGAGGAAATCGAGAAAATAATCGAGGCTGGCAGATTTGCGCCATCGGCCAAGAACGCCCAGCCGTGGCGCTTCATTGTCATTACAAAACGGGAGCTTATCGCCGAGCTTTCGCGCGGCATACGCAAGGTGATGGCGAGCATTGTGAAATTTCGATTTGCCCTGAAATTGTTCTCAAGCGACTTGCGAACTCCTGCCAACATCCGCTCGCTCAAAAATCACGCAGAAAACGAAAAAGACACTATTTTCTTTGAAGCGCCGGTGCTAATTCTAGTCGTATGCAAAAAGGAGCATTTCAGGGAAATGTCGTGCGCGTGCGCCGCCGAGAACATGATGCTCGCGGCACATTCAATGAGTCTTGGCAGCTGCTGGATAGGATATGTCCGTTTCCTGAAATTATTGGCTGGCTCGACCAAGAAGGCGGGCGTTCCGAAGGGCCACAACATCGCGGCTGCTATTGTCTTTGGGCACCCTGAAAATGGGAATGTGAATGCGCCAAAGAGAAAGGAAGAGGCGGGAATAATTAAGTGGATTGAGTAGAGTTGTTCTTTCTCTGGCAAAAACTTCTCTCCTTATCTAGAATCTTTAAATAAAAAACGACAATACACAATCTATGGCAATCCCAGACTATGAAAGAATGATGTTGCCTTTTCTGAAATTTGCGGGCGATGGAAAAGAACATTCTATAAGGGAAGCCACAGACCACATTTCTAAAGTATTCAATCTAACTGATGATGAAAGAAAAGCATTGCTACCAAGCGGACAGCAACCGATTGTGGATAATAGAGTTGGCTGGGCCCGAACATATATGAAAAAAGCAGGACTTCTAATATCGACCAAACGGTCGTATTTTAAAATCACTGACGTTGGTTTGGATGTTTTGCGGAAAACCCCTTCGGAAATAAACGTAAAATATCTGGAACAGTTTCCACTGTTCATTGAATTTAAAAATTTCAAAAGACAAGAAAAAGAGGATAAAGGACCTGAGCCAGAGCGATATTCCCAACAGACCCCACAAGAGGCTTTCGAGTACGGCTATCAGAAGATCAGACAAGATTTAGCGCAAGAATTATTGAACACTGTAAAAAGTTGTTCGCCGGAATTCTTTGAAAAACTCGTCCTTGATTTGATTACGAAAATGGGTTACGGGGGATTCAGATCAGATGCGAGCGAAATTAGAGGTAAAGTTGGCGACGAGGGAATCGACGGCATAATAAATGAAGATAAATTGGGTTTAGATGTAATATATATCCAAGCAAAAAGATGGGATGGAACTGTCGGTCGTCCTGAGATTCAAAAATTCGTTGGTGCGTTGGCAGGGCAAGGCGCGAAAAAAGGAATTTTCATAACAACTGGAAAATTCTCGGGCGATGCAAGAGGCTACGTTCCAAGAAACGACGTTAAAATCGTCTTAATTGACGGCGAAGAACTTTCAAACTTTATGATAGACCACAATGTTGGAACTTCGACAGATAGAACGTACGAAATCAAGAAAATGGATTCGGACTACTTTGTCGAAGAATGATTTGGTTCCAAATATCAAGAAATCTACCAATTGAAACTATAAAAACGCCGTTATGTATTCGGGGCTTGGACGATTATTGCTTGGTGATTATCATGAAAAGAAATCCAACGGCATTTCTAAAGGAAGAGTACGAGACCCTCGTGCAGAACAAACTTGACTGGAAGATGCGCCCGCTTGGCGGCCCAAGCGCACCCCACTGCAAAATTGAGGGCAAAGAGATGATAATGCTCTGCTCGAACAATTATCTCAACCTTTCAAATCACCCGAAGATAATTCAGGGCGCAGTAGACGCTGCAAAGAAGTATGGCGCAGGCTCCGGCAGCGTTCGCGCAATCGCTGGGACAATGGACATCCACATGGAAGTCGAGAAGAAGCTGGCAAAATTCAAGGGCACAGAGGCGGCGCTCGTCTATCAGACTGGATTCGCGGCGAATGCCGGACTTATTCCGCAGCTTGTCGGCGAAGGCCCGGACGGGAAGAAGGACATCATAATTTCAGATGAGTTGAACCATGGCTCAATCATTGATGGAGTGCGCCTTGCAAAGTGCGACCGCGGCGTCTACAAGCACAACGACATGGGCGAGCTTGAGAAAGTCCTGCGCGAAGCGGACGCAAAATACCGCAGGATTCTCATCATCACCGATGGCGTTTTCTCGATGGACGGCGATATTGCACCGCTCGACCAGATTTACAAGCTGGCGCAGGAATACGGCGCAATGACCTATGTCGACGACGCGCACGGCGAAGGCGTCATGGGGCCGGATGGACGCGGAATTTCAGCGCACTTCAACCTTCACGGCAAGATTGACGTCGAAATGGGCACGTTCTCAAAGGCGTACGGCGTTGTCGGCGGACTTGTTGCAGGAAGCCGCGACCTGATAAATTTCGCTTACAACAAGAGCAGGACTTGGCTTTTGTCCGGTTCACACCCTCCGGCAGTCGCCGGCGCACAGCTTGCCGCGATTGACGTTCTGGATACAGAGCCGCAGCACGTAAAGAAGCTCTGGGAAAATACAAAATATTTCAAGCAGCAGTTGAAGAGCATAGGATTCAACACAGGCAACAGCGTGACGCCAATCACTCCAATCATGTGCAGCGAGTCTGCAAAGGCAAAGGCACTTTCGGACGCAATCATCAAGGACGGAATATTCGCGCTCCCAATCATCTTCCCGATGGTCGCAAAGGACAAGGCGCGCATCCGCACTATGATGAACGCAGGGCTTACGCGCGAGGATCTAGACAAGGCGCTTGCAGTGCTTGAGAAGAACGGAAAAGCGTTGGGAATTATCTAAGGAAAATTAGAGAAAAAGCGCTTTTTTCTCTTTTTTACTGGTTTTATGCAGTCAAGACAATTTATATACAAATCAACCATCTTAACTTAGATTTAGAGGATGCCATTCATGAAATGTTTTATAAAAATAAAAGAGAGCCGTTGGGTGGAAGGTAGCACTACTGAAATGATACACAAAGATGATATGGGAAGGTTGTTTGTTGGGCCGCCATTAAACAGC
>JAQUQK010000135.1 GCA_028716125.1 Thermoplasmatota archaeon
ACCGGGCCGCATTTTATTTTCGGCTGCTCTTCCTGTATTATCTTCTTGACCTTTGGCCAGATGCTTTCAGGAATATATGCCCTAGAAGCCGCGGAACACTTCTGCCCCTGATACTCGAACGCCCCCCTCATTATGTTGATGGCAAGCCCCCTTGGGTCTGCGGACTTGTGCGCGAATATGAAATCCTTGCCGCCAGTTTCGCCGACCACGCGCGGGAAATTCTTGTAATTGCGAATGTTTTTGCCGATGCTTTCCCATAGAGTCGCAAAAGTTTCGTAGCTT
This sequence comes from Thermoplasmatota archaeon, assembly GCA_028716125.1. GTDB lineage: Archaea > Thermoplasmatota > JAQUQK01 > JAQUQK01 > JAQUQK01 > JAQUQK01. The sequence goes on from JAQUQK010000135.1 coordinate 283, forward strand.
CCGGTGAAATGCAGCCCGGCAAAATCGCGGTGCTTTAGGACTACGTCCATGTGCTTGTGCGGGAAAGGAACGAAGTTGATTATTCCAGCAGGCAGTCCGGTCTCAATAAGAAGTTTCATTATCTTATAGTTTGAAAATATCACAGATGTAGCAGGCTTCCACAATGCCACGTTTCCAACAATCGCTGGCGCGCTTGGCAAATTTCCGCCGATTGCGTAAAAATTGAATGGCGCTACAGCGAAAACGAATCCTTCAATCGGGCGCCAGTCGGTGCGATTGCTCTCGCCCGGATACTGGCTTGGCTGGATTTCGTAAATCTGGCGTGCGTAGTATGCATTGAAATTCCAGAAGTCCACGAGTTCCGCAAGATCGATTTCCGCTTCGTACGGATTCTTGGAATGGTTCATCATTATCGCGGCGATGTGGCGCGTTCTGTACTGGCCTGCAAGCAGGTCGGCGGCTTTTCTGAAAATCGCAGTCCTGTGGTACCAATCCATGTTCGCCCATTTTTCGTGGGCGTCGAGGGAATTTTCAATCGCAAACTTAAGCGCCTCTTCCCCGGCAAGATGCGCCTTTCCAAGCACAACGTCTTTCCGATGCGGGCACTTGATCTCGAAAACGTTGTCGGTTTTTACTTCCTTCCCGCCGATTATCAGCGGGATTTCAGCCGGCCTGCCCTTCAATTTTTCCAGTTCTGAGAGCAGTTTTTCCCTTTCCGGGGTTCCTGGCGCGTAGCTTGGTATATTATTCACGTCGTTCTCTGGTTTTTCTATTTTCCATATCATTGAAACACTCCCACCATTTTGTGTTTTTTCATATTTTCAATCGGGTAAAATCACGCAAATTTCTTCACCCATTTCAATATTTTCTCCGTTTTGGAATATGGCGGATGCATTACCGCGGCGCTGTCCATCGAAAACCCTTTCCGCATCACGCCCTTGTAATGGGTGAACGTGTCAAACGATGCCTTGCCGTGGTATTTTCCCATTCCGCTTTCGCCGACGCCGCCAAATGGAAGCAGCTCCGAGCTTGCGTGGACCATCAGGTTGTTAATGCAAACCCCGCCGGAAGAAGTTGATGAGAGGATTTTATTCTGGAACTCCCTGTTCTTTGAAAATACATAGAGCGCAAGCGGCTTGGGGCGGGAGTTTATGCCAGTTATCACTTCGTCCACGTTTTCAAATGTAATTATCGGCATTATCGGCCCGAAGACCTCCTCTTTCATTATCTTTGAATCCTGCTTTATTTCTTCGAGAACGGTCGGGGAAATGTAGCGTTCCTTCTCGTCGACGATTCCGCCCTCAACAATTCTGCCGCAAGATAGCAGGCTTTTTACCATTTCAACATGCTTGTCGTTTATCAGTCTTGAGAAATCCGGCGACTTCTTCGGGTCTTCGCCGTAGAATTTTTTTATGTTGTTTTTGACTTCGGAGACGAACTCTTCCTTTACATCTTTGTGAACGTAAACATGGTCTGCCGAAAGACAAGTTTGACCGGCATTCAGGAATTTGCCCCATGCTATCCTTTCGGCGCTCGCCTTTATGTTGCACTCCTTATCTACAATACAAGGATTTTTTCCGCCAAGTTCCAGGGTTACCGGAGAAAGGTGTTTTCCCGCGGTTTCCATTATTTTCCTTCCCATCGCCGCCCCGCCAGTGCAGAAAACGTAGTCGAATCCCCGGTCAAGCAGCAGTTGATTTTCATCCCTTCCGCCTTCAACAACCGCGATGTATTCCGGCGGAAATGTTTTCTCAATTATTTTTCTTGAAACTTCAGAGCAGTGAACTGCATATTGTGAAGGCCTAAGGACGCAGCAGTTCCCGGCGGCGATTGCGCCAACAAGCGGGGAAAGCAGGAGGTTGAAGGGATAGTTCCAGGGCGCGATTATGAGCGCAAGCCCATACGGCTCAGGGAATAGAAAACTCTTGCCGGGAAACTGGCTCATTGGAGTCCTTACGGTTTTCGGCCTAGACCATTTTCTGACGTGCTTCAGCATGCACTTTATTTCGCTCAAAACCGCAAAAATATTTGTAAAATATGCCTCGACGTGGTTTGTTCCAAGGTCTTTGTTCAATGCTTCAAATATGGCGGCCTCGTTTTCGACGATTGCTTGCTTTAATTTCTTCAGGGATTCAATCCTGAAGTTAACGTCTTTTGTCGTGCCGGTCGAAAAGAACTCGCGCTGTTTTCTCACGATTTCTTTTATCCGCTCATCTTTCATGTGCCTCACATCTCATCCAATTTATATTGCCGCAGCGCTAGATAAAATATTTGTTATTAATCGTTATGCTTGAAAAAACATAATGAAAAACCCGAACGCGCTTTTTGAACGGGATTCAGTAAGTTCCTCATAATTTCGATAGCCAACCCTTATAATAACTTAAGGCATTCACCCTTTCCCTATTAGCGTCCTGCGGGACGCCGGCAATGTTCCAAGGCAATGAGCCAAGGAGAAGCCAAAAACAGGAGAACGGCGCACCATTTTAAATGCCGCAATCCAGTAACTACAGGGGAGTGAGACAAATGGCAGAAGAAGTTGCAGAAGCAAAGAAGGGAACAGTGGTCAAGAACATGTACGACCACATAGCAGACGCGTGGCACAAGCCCGCCGACACTTACGTGAAGCAGCTGCGCTGGGAAAGAATGATCCAGTGGCGCACAGAAGACACAGTCGTAAAGATCGAGCACCCGACAAGGCTTGACAGGGCAAGGGCGCTTGGATACAAGGCAAAGCAGGGCTTCGTAGTCGTAAGAGTAAAGGTACGCAGGGGAAGCCTGCGCAAGACGCGCCTGAACTCAGGCCGCAAAGCATCGAAGATGGGTGTAAACCAGATCACGATGAAAAAGAACCTTCAGCGCATAGGCGAGGAGCGCGCGGCAAAGCACTACACCAACATGGAAGTTTTGAACTCCTACTGGGTAGGCCAGGACGGCAAGCACAAGTATTACGAAGTCATACTCGTTGACCCGATGCACCCGGTGATACTGGCAGACAAGAACGTCAGCTGGACCATCATGCACAAGGGGCGCGTATATCGCGGACTTACCGCGGCAGGCAAGAGGAGCAGGGGACTGCGCTGGAAGGGCAAAGGATCAGAGCACGCACGCCCGTCCGTCCGCAACCGCCAGGTTCCAAAGAAGCGCGGACAGCCGCTCTACTGGTAAGTTTTTCTTACCATTTTTTCAAATTTTTTCACTCGTTTTTTATCGAATTTTCGATATGGTTTCAGTCAATTTAATATACGTTCACCCAATACCGAGCGCGGTGGAAAAATGCTTGACTACACTTTTAGCGAAGAGCAGGAAATGATCCGCGAGAGCGTGAGAGAATTCTGCGAGAAGAAGATAGCGCCAATCGCAATCAAGATGGAGGAGACGAAGGCGATACCGCGCGACGTCGTGAAGGGAATGGCGGAGCTTGGAATACTTGCGCCAACCGCAGACCCGAAATATGGCGGAGCAGGATTTGACGCAGTGACCTGCGGAATTATTGCAGAAGAACTATCACGCGCAGACCCGACAGGCTCGATACCGGTTTTCTACCTCGTCCAGGCATCATGGGCATACGTTCTTAACAAGTACGGAACCGAAGAGGCAAAGAAGGAAATTTTCCCGAAGGTCTGCTCAGGCGAGTGGTTCCTTGGGATTGCGACGACCGAATCAGACGCAGGCTCCGACCTTGCAGGAATGAGGACAACATTAACCCCGACCGCGAACGGATATATGGTCAACGGCGAGAAGATGTACATCTCCGGCGTCCGCGAAGTCGAGAAGTACGGCGGCGGGCACCTTACGCTTGTAAAGCAAACTCCGGAGGCAGGCACGAGGGGAATGACGATGGTTTTCCTGCCGCTCCAGAACAAGAAAATAACAATCACGTCTTTCGACGACCTTGGCCGCGAGGGAATATCCACGGGCGGATTCACGGTCGACCATGTTGAAGTTCCGAAGAAATATCTCATCGGCGAGGAGAACAAGGGATTCTACATCGTCCACGAAGGATACGAGTTCGCAAGGGGGCTTATCGCCGCGATATGCGCAAGCGCCGGCCTCAAGTCGCTTGAGAACGGGATGAAGTACATTAAGCAGCGCAAGTGCTTCGGCCAGCCACTCGGCAAGTTTGAAGGTGTTCAATTCCCGCTCGCTGAAAACTATGTCAAGATGACGATGCTTCGCGACCTCGCATTCAAGGCGCTATGGACCCGCGACCAGGAAGACAAGGGCAAGGCAAAGCGCTTCGAGACCTCGAAGATAGTCGCCATGTCCAAGCTGTTCGCGTCGGAATGGGCGTGCAAGGCAATCGACGACGTGATGCAGTGGCAGGGCGCATTCGCCTACACCAGGGAATGCGTTGACCAGGCGGCGTACCGCGCAGTCCGCTCCTTCGCATGGGCCGAGGGCGCAAAGGAAATAATGCGCGTGATTGTCGCAAGGGAACTGCTTGGCAAGGATTTCATAACGTACAAGTAAGGCGCATTTCGCGCAGCCTTTTTTCCCATCTTTCTAGAGTTTTTCGTGATCGTCCAGAAACCATTTTCATCGTCCAGCAAGACATTTAAATCGACTCTCTATCCAAGCGCCGATAAAATGAAGCGCGCAATTGCAATTTTGGCGATAGGCATAATGCTTTCAGGAATTTTTGGCGGCTGCATAGGCGGAGCCGAGAAGGAAACCGCAGTTTTAACTCCAGACGATGGCAACAAGACTACAAACCAGACAATAGTTGCAATTTTCCACGATGAGAAGACGGGAACCGTTGACGACTCGTCGATTATCACGGGAAGCGATGGAGCATTCACCTTCCCGGTAAACAATAGCGCCGTAAAGATAACCATTCTATTTACAGCAACAAACATCCCGGGCGCAATGGGCTGCGGCCTGTTCCTGAACGACGCCGAAGGGAATGAATATACGTATTTCTCAAATGGCGATGAGGTAAAAATCGAGTTCAAGGCCAAAGACATCAAGAAGGGCGGATTTGGCGACTGGAGCGGATATTTCGTACCGCAGCTTCCGGACGTCATGTCCACATACAAGGTCGTAATTGACGTATTCGGAATTGCCGAATAATCTATTTTTCCTTCATTTTTCCAACTTTTTTGAACAGCAACACTCTTAAATCAAAACTGTATGCTCCTGCCGATTGCCATGAAGAGCAT
>JAQUQK010000136.1 GCA_028716125.1 Thermoplasmatota archaeon
TGAGCATCTGCTCGCGCAATACCTTGTTCGCCTCGCCCTTCGCCTTGGTGCTTGCAACGATTATGTCGCGTACTGCCTTGAGCGCGCCTACTTCCCTGAGCAATGCTTCGAGGGATGGCAGGAATTCATGGAGCGGCGGGTCCAGCAGACGCACTGTCACCGGGAGGCCTTCCATGTTCGTGAATATCCCGATGTAGTCTTCCTTCTGCATTGGCATGAGCTTGTCCAGGAACTTCTGGCGCTCTTCCTTGCTTTCGGAGAGAATCATCGACTGGACAACCGGCAGGCGGTCTGCGGCGTTGAACATGCGCTCTGTCCTGCAAAGCCCAATCCCTTGCGCTCCGAACTTTCTTGCCTTGAGCGCGCCGTCAGGCGTGTCGGTGTTCGCCATGACGCCGAGTCTCTTGATTGCATCGGCCCATGTGAGCAGCGTCTGGAAGTCTGCGCCGAATTCCGGCTCGACTGTCGGCACTTCGCCAATGTAAACCTTGCCAAGTCCGCCTTCGATAGTGAGTATGTCGCCTTCTTTCAGGATTTTGTCGCCAATCTTGACGGTCTTCTTGTGCTGGTCGATTTCAATTGTTTCGCATCCGCAAACGCACGGCTTGCCAATGCTGCGAGCGACAACTGCTGCGTGGGATGTCTTCCCTCCGCGGCTTGTAAGGATGCCTTGTGCTGCAAAGAATCCGTGGACGTCCTCGGGCTTTGTCTCTTCCCTTACGAGGATGATTTTCTTGCCAAGTCCGCGGCCCTGTTTTTCTGCTTCATCGGCATCGAAAACGATTGCGCCAGTGGCAACGCCGGGGGATGAGCCGATTCCTTCCGCGACTGCGGTGACCTTTGCCTTCGGGTCGATTCTCTTGTGCATGAGCTGCTCAAGGATTTCGGGCTTGACTCTGAGGAGCGCCTGCTCTTTTGCAAGGATTCCTTCCTTGACCATTTCGACGGACGTGCGGACGGTTGCCTGCGCATTCATCTTGCCGTTGCGCGTCTGGAGCATGTAAAGGACGCCCTTCTCGATGGTGAATTCGAAGTCCTGGATTTCCTTGTAGTGCGTTTCCAGAAGCTTGCGGACTGCTTCCAATTCTTTGTAAGTCTTTGGCATTTCCTTTGCCATTTCCAAGATAACTTTCGGGGTGCGAATGCCTGCGACAACGTCTTCTCCCTGAGCGTTTGTGAGGTATTCTCCGAAGAACTTGTTTTCGCCTGTTCCCGGGTCCCTTGTGAACGCTACGCCGGTTGCGGAATCATCGCCCATGTTTCCGAAGACCATGGTGACTATGTTGACTGCGGTTCCGTTTGCCATCTCTGGGGTGATGTTGAATTCCCTGCGGTACGCTATGCAGCGCGGGGATTCCCAGGAGTTGAAAACTGCCTTTATAGCGAGTTCAAGTTGGTCATAGACATCGGTCGGGAACGCCTTGCCGGTTTCCTTCTTGCAGTGCGCCTTGTATTCCTCGACTATCTTCTTGAGCGCCGCGACGTCCAGCTGGGAGTCAAACTTGACTTTTGCCGCCTTCTTTGCTTCCTCGAGAATCTTGTCGAATTTCTCGCCTGCAAGTCCGAGCGCGATCTTGCAGAAAAGCGATATGAACCTGCGGTATGAATCGTATGCGAATCTCTCGTTCTTGGTGCTCTCCGCGAGTCCCTTTACGGTCTCGTCGTTAAGTCCAAGGTTCAAAATCGTATCCATCATTCCGGGCATCGACATTGCCGAGCCGGATCTGACTGAAACCAGAAGGGGGTTCTTCTTGTCGCCAAACTTCTTGCCGCTCTTCTTCTCGGTGTATTTCATTCCCGCGAGCACTTCTTCCATCGTGCCTTCGGGGAGCTTCTTGCCGATCGCATTGAAGTCAATGCAAGTCTCGGCGGTGATAACGAATCCCGGCGGGACTGGAAGCCCTATGCGCGTCATTTCACAAAGGCCAGCGCCCTTCCCTCCGAGCAGCTTCTTATTCTTTCCGTCTCCTTCTTCGAAGGTATAAACTCTCTTCTTTACTTCTGTCTTGCTTGCCATAATTTCACCTGATTTCTCGATACCAAACCCTAAAAATCCAGCGCATCCGGCATAAAACAGCGCAACTGCCACCAGATTTGTTTCAAACTGGTATCGAAAAGGCATTAATGAAGGTTAAGACTGGTGTATAAGATATGGAGAATATAAACCGGCAATTCTAATCTGGCTAATCGTCAACCTAATCGCCAACCGAAAAAACGCGCAATCGTGAAGTTAATCGTGAACCATTGGGAGGAGGACTTTCATGATCCATATTTTAAATTCAATATCTATTTGGATTTCTCAAAAGTCAGGATGTGTGAAAATGAACAGTTATATCTTCATAACAAACGAAGGATACACTTACCAGCCCGAAAGCGAAAGCATCGAACCGGACATAGAAAATTGCCAAGTGATTGGATTTGCGAATGGGAAAACGCCAAAAAAGGCATTTGAAAATTTAATTGCTGAAAATCAATATCTGAAAGAAACGAGTTTTAATGAGGTCATTTGTATCGAATTGAAACACGAGAATTACAATTCGAAATGGAATATCTTCTGCCTTCATTGATTTTTCTTAAATTTTAATGAAGCGAAACTTTTAGATCAAACGACCGTATTCATAAAACGTGCATCTTGAATTAAATTCTGATTTCGCGTCTAAATACAAAAGCAATTCCCAGAGGGCGCGAGTCATGACGCAATCATGGGTCGGGGAAAATGCATATTGCCCTGCCTGCGCAAGCGAATATCTTGAACCAACGCCCGAGGGGACTCCCGTCGTGGATTTTATTTGTCCAAAATGCAAAACGGATTTTCAACTTAAAAGTCAAAGCAAGCCATTTTCAGCAAGAATAGTCGATGGCGCATATAGACCGATGGTAAATTCAATATTGGAAGGAAAAGCGCCAAATTTCCTTCTCATGAAATACAATGTTGAAAAATTATCAGTGAACGACTTTTTCGCAATACCAAAACATTTCCTATTTCCAGAAGTAATAGAGAAAAGAAAACCACTTTCGGATTCAGCAAGACGCGCCGGATGGGTCGGCTGTAATATTCTTCTACATCGCCTGCCCGAAGAAGGCAAAGTTTCAATCTTAAAAGATGGGTCTGAAATTAATAAATCGGAAGTTAGGAAAAAATGGCAATCTTTCAAAATTTTAAGTGATGTTAAACCCGAATCGCGTGGTTGGACCGCCGATGTTTTATCCTGCGTCAGAAAATTAGAAAAACCTCAATTCAAATTGTCGGATGCATATTCATTCGAACCGGAATTGTCAAAACTCCATCCAGACAATAAAAATGTCCTTCCAAAAATCCGCCAGCAATTGCAAATTTTGCGCGATTTGGGAGTGCTTGAATTTCTTGGAAACGGGAATTATAAATTTCTTCGCTGATTCGAAACTCGCGCCTTAAAACATCACCAACCATCAACCCCATCCAAGCGCATTGCCTAAAAATTATACGAAAAAATGAGATGTGTTTTAGGCATCGCAGATTTGCGCTTCCCAAATGCGCCTCCTCTATAAAGTTATCCCCTACATTTGCGCGAAAATAGCAATTTTTATAAATTTGTAGTGTATAACTCCACTTAGAGACTAAGGCGCATCTATGGCATACGTCACAAAGAAAACAGTGAAGGGGCGCACCTACTACTATCTGGCGCATACAGTACGCAAAGGCGGAAAGGTCGAGAAAAAGGAAAGGTATCTTGGCGCATCCGTTCCAAAGGATGCCGAAAAGAGGATAAGCGCTTTTCTTTACGAAATTTACAGCGAAAAGTGGTTTGGCGATTTGGACAAAATAAAGGAAGGGTACTCAAGGGAGCAAAAGGCGCTTCCGCCGTCAGCCGCCAAAAAGGAACTGGAATCTTTCTCGGTCAGGTTCACTTACGATTCGCAGAGGATAGAAGGTTCCACCCTTACATTGAGGGAAACCGCGCAGCTGCTTGAGGAAAATATCTCCCCGAAAAACAAGCCGCTGCAAGATGCGAAAGAGGCAGAGGCCCACCAGAAAGTGTTCTTTGAAATGCTAGAGTCCAAAAAGGATCTTTCGTTGAACGACGCGCTTTACTGGCACAAGATGCTTTTCCAGGACACAAAGCCGGATATCGCAGGAAAGATACGGGCGCACCAGGTTATGATTTCCGGGAGCAGGTTCGTCCCGCCGTCGCCAGTGGAAGTCTATCCGATGCTTACAGAATTTTTCAGGTGGTATGAAAAGAGCAAGGGCAAGCTCCATCCGGTCGAGATGGCGGCGCTAGTCCATCTGAAATTCGTGACAATCCACCCATTTGCGGACGGTAACGGAAGAATGAGCCGATTGATGATGAACTTCGTTTTGAACAGAAGCGGATTCCCGATGCTGAACGTTCCGTATGAAAACAGAAGCGGATACTACACCGCGCTTGAAAGAGCGCAGGTCAAGGGGCAGGAATTCATATTCGTAAACTGGTTTTTCAGGAAATATATCAAGGAATTCGGGCGGCTCGCTAAGAAAAAATAGTTATCCCCTACATTTGCGCGAAAATGCGCATTTTTCCAATTTTGTAGTGTATAACCGCCAGATTCCCTCAACCTTCATATCCCCAAAAAGCATATTCAATATGGACGAAAAGGGGGATTCAAATGGCAGAAATCAGAAAGGTGCGCGTCAAGGCAGACATATTGGAAAATTTTATGGTGGACGTTTTCCAGAAGGTGGGGATTCCAAAGGAAGACGCAAAGATTTGCGCCGAGGTTCTGATAACTTCGGACAAGCGCGGAATTGATTCCCACGGCATCGGGCGCTTCAAGCCGATTTACATTTCAAGGATTAAGGCAGGGCAGATCAACCCAGTGACAAAAGTAGACATTGTGCGCGAAGGCCCGACTACCGCAGTCCTGGATGCGAACAACGGAATGGGGCACGTGGTTTCAAAGAAAGCGATGCAGATGGCGATTGACAAGGCGAAGAAGTACGGGCTTGGAATGACCGTCGTGCGCAATTCCAACCATTACGGCATTGCGGGATATTATGCGCTAATGGCCGTGGAACAGGGATGCATCGGGCTTACCGGCACAAACGCGCGCCCGTCGATTGCGCCGACTTTCGGCGTAGAGAACATGCTCGGCACGAATCCGATGACTTATGGAATTCCAACTGACGAGCCGTTCCCGTTCGTGATTGACTGCGCCACCTCTGTCACCCAGCGCGGAAAGATTGAATTGTACGACCGCCTTGGAAAGGAGATGCCGCCGGGATGGGTCATAGGCCAGGATGGAAAGACGAAAACCAATCCTGGAGAGGTTCTCAAGGAGCTTG
>JAQUQK010000137.1 GCA_028716125.1 Thermoplasmatota archaeon
CAAGGGCGTAGATGAATGGAAATACGATCTGCGCTACTGTTCCGTATCCTATGTGCGCAAAGCCAAACAATATTGATGCGGCGATGAGGCCAATCCTGTTTTGCAGGAAGCCGCGGAAGAACGTTTCTTCAGTGATGGCAGCGGAAAGCGACACCGCGACTGCAAGCGGAATTCCAATTGTCGAAAAGCCCGCGCCGCTCTCGCTTTGCGGAAGATTTACGCCGAGCAGTGTAAGCACGAAAACCACAGCCACAAGAAGCATGAAAAGCATCACGCCCGCAAGAGTTCCAAGAAGCGCGTTTGCAGTGAAATTCTTGAACGAAAGACCTATTGATGAAATGCCTTTTCTGCGGATCAGCACGAATGCCACGACAGCGAAGAACATGGTTATGAAATTCATTATTATGGAAAACACTACGTCCGCCTGGCTTATCGGGCCGTTTTGCAGTTCCTTGCCAAAAAGCGCCGCCTCTATCTGCAGCGCGGTGCCCATTACGATTCCCATTGCTATGACGTAGACGGCAGAAGCAAGGATCATTGAATTTGCAATTGCCGCGCGCACCGTTTTAGTCTTTGAAGTTTCCCTGTAGTAGGCGAGGGCGCATCCGGCAAAGGACAGGAGCGCAACCGCCCCAGTAAACGGCAAGCTATCCATAAGCCCGATGAAATACTGGATGCCCAAGAGCAGTACTATGCCGCATGCGATTATCGAATACGCAAGCCAGCCGCTGCCCGGGTTTTTCAGGCGGGCGATTTTTCGAATTGGAATGAATTCCATTTGCGGGCAATATTGCGAGCGCCAATAAAAAAGTGAGCATCGGCAGATACAAAAATGCCCAAAAGATGCAAGATAGCGCGACAACAGATATGCAGAGGTAGCCATGCATCCTGAAGTTCGCAAGAACGAAGGAAGCGCGGCTACCTTCGCCAATCATGCAGAGGTAGCCATGCATCCTGAAGTTCGCAAGAACGAAGGAAGCGCGGCTACCTTCGCCAATCATGCAGAGGTAGCCAAGCTCGGTCCACGGCGCCAGTCTTGAAAACTGGTGAGCCTTCCGGCTCCCAGGAGTTCAAATCTCCTCCTCTGCGCTTGATTGTTGTTTTTCACGCAGGGGTAGCCAAGCCTGGTCAACGGCGCGGGATTTAGGGTCCCGTCCCGAAGGGGTTCTTGGGTTCGAATCCCATCCCCTGCACCACTTTTTGCGCCAGATAACACTCATAAATGGAAAAATGATACGTGTTCGTTCTGAACCGCCGATAATACATCATAATTGTCGGTGGTGGCTCAGCACCCGAGGCGCAGCCGAGGGGGAGAGCCACCATAACAATAATGTCGGGGTGGCTCAGCCTGGTAGAGCACCGGACTCATAGGGTAGTTTTCGAATAAGAGCGAAAACACAAACTTGGGCTCTATAAAGTCCCCTGGGAAATCCGGGGGTCGCGAGTTCAAAGCTCGCCCCCGACACTTTTTTACACATGTGCTTTGCCAGCGTTTTGCAGAGGCCGAGAAAATGAAAATCCCGCTAAAATTTATCGCAGTTGCGCTCCTGCTTGCCATCTTTGCGGCTCATTTCAGCTTCAGCATTTTCCCAAACGACCTTTTCCTTGCGCCGGATACCATTGAAAGAAAATACGGTGCGGTAACGTCATGGAACATAAACGACGGATGGGACAACTACACCGGCGTGATTGTGATTGAGTTCGCGGGCCTTGAGTACGGCAAGGACGAGCGCGTTCTTCACTACAATGTTGTCAAAGACGGAAGCGACGAAGCGGTGCCTAACACAGAGTTCTACGCCCACATAACTCCGCAGGTCCATGAGATGAAATTCACGCGCATAAATGCAGGGTATTTCCTTCCCCCATGGAATCTTGAAAAGGACGGAACTCTGGAACTCGGCGCAGTTCAAAACGACGGCACGCCCGAAGGCCAAGAATCCGTTTTCTACCTCGGGCAATACAAAGTCATCCGCGAAGAAGAGATTCTGGGCGAGAAATGCTGGGTCTGGCACTATGAGGCGAACAACCTGCCGCTCAACATGCCCGGAAGCGAGGTTTACGGCGACATTTCAAACTATTACTGGTACAGCGAGAAATACGAGCGCATGGTGAAGGCGGAAAGCCACCTGATTGTGAAAATGAAATACGGCGAGCTTGTCAAGACGCTTGCAGAACAGCAGAGCATACCTTTCGTAGGCGACTTTTACGGCGCATTAAGCCCGGCACTCGTCGGATACCCAGTCAACGACAATACTCTAGTCCGCGTCTACCAGTTCGACTACACGATGCGCGAGAACAGCAGCCAGTACATGATTGACCAGGGGCGCCAATTCTATATTCTGGAAAATTTCATAGTTCCGGGAGTTTCGCTAATTGCATTTGTGGCACTCCCGGTCGGCGTCTGGGCTTTGGTCGAAAGAAAAACCAAAAAGAAAAAGACCTAGCATTTTTCAAATTATTGCGCCGGCTTCTTCGGCTTCCAATTCAGGAAGTTCAGGAATTCCAGGAAATACAAAAACAGCAGGTAATTCCACGGGCTGTATTTAATTCCCAAAAACCCTAGGAAACCCAGGAATCCGAGAAATCCCAGATAGCCGCGCCTATCGAGCTTCTTATTTTGCATCTCTCTTACCATATCTTCACCACACATTTTCAAATTTCAATTATGAAAGAATATGGCGATTATGGTATTTATGATGTTGGGTAAAATTGGAATGCAATTATTTTCTAAACGACAATCCAATAAAAACAGCAAGGATAATTATTGAAACCCAAAATCCAATCGTTGAAAATGCGTAAGAAAACGGCTCAGGGATACTGGATTTATTATAATATGAATTATCGATAAAAAGTCCAATATAGACGAGCAACGCGCATACAGACAAAATTTTCCAACCCGTATTTCTTTTTGGTCCTTCCTGTCTAGCTTGGATTTGTCTTAATTCTTCGGCTGGACTATAGTATCTTATTTTTTCGGTTGGTCTTGGTTTTTGAATTGGTTTTAGCCTCAACCTATCGTAGAATTCGCTTATTTTTTCTTCCCTTTCTTTCTCTTTGATTTCAAGAGTTTCGGCATACTGAACGCAAGGATGTCCTTTGCCATCAAAAAATTCGTCTCTATTCCAATTTGGATTGTCAAACTCTGGCATGTCAAACTCTGGCATCGATGGAACTTTTGCAATTTGGTGCTCTTCGCAGAAATACTTTTCACAATACTGGCATTTATGAATGGCGGGCTTTTTACAAGAATGATAAGCGCATTCTCCATTTTCCGAAGTTTTTCCTCCCATACTTCAAGCCCTGAATTTGAATCCAAAACCCGTTATTAAAGTAAATCGTCGTATCCTTTACACCCATTTTATTTAACCCACTCCCGATTACAATATGATGCCTTCAGAAAAGACAGAAAAGAAACAGGCGCAGGCGCCACAGGACCCGAATTACGGCTACGATCCCTGGATAATTTCACGCTACAAGAAGCTCTTTCCAGACTGGGAAGCGCTAGTGCGAAGGATGGAGCGCCCGATTCCGGATTACATCAGGATTAACAAACTGCGCGCCAATCCCGACGAAACAATAAAGGCGCTTGAGAAGCGCGGTTTCAGGTTCAAGCGCGTGCCTTTCTGTGACTATGCGTTCCAGGCGACGGAAGCGCCATTCTCGCTCAGCTCTACGCCCGAATATCTGCTCGGCGAATATTTCATTCATGATGCGTCTTCCCTGCTGCCGCCGTTAGCGCTTGCGCCAAAGCCGGGGGAAATCGTGCTGGACATGTGCGCCGCGCCCGGAGGGAAATCAACCCATCTCGCGGAAATAATGCAGAACAAGGGAACCATTTTTGCGCTGGACATCAATCGCGACAAGATTCGCGCCCTCAGGTCGCACGTCAACCGCCTCGGAATCGAGAACATGATGATTTTCAGGACTGACGCGATGGACGCCGCAAATGTGATGGGAAACGTGCGCCCCGACAAGATTTTGCTGGATGCACCATGCTCCGGCGAAGGCGTCGTTTCAAAGGACGCAAGCCGCAAGCAAGGCGAGATTTCTGAAATTGACTTTTGCCGCAGCAGCCAGCGCGCGCTTCTGAAACTTGCGTGCAATCTGCTGAAAGACGGCGGAACGCTCGTTTACTCCACCTGCACGTTTGCGCCGGAAGAAAACGAGGAAAGCATCGTCTACGCTGTGGAAGAATTGGGAATGAGGGTTGAGGAAATTGGGGTGGAGGCGGGGGTGCCTGCGCTCGGCGAAGCGTTTGGCAAAAAGCTGCCTGAATATGTAACGAAGGCGCGAAGATTCCTGCCGCACATCCACAATACAATGGGCGCGTTTGCGGCGAAATTGAAAAAATAATTATTTCGTTTTTCCGAATTTTTCAAAGAATGCAGTTTCTTCTAATTTCCTGCGCGGAGAAAATTTTTCGATAAGCCCTTTTGTGATTCGGACGCGCAGGTTGTTTTCTTCGTCAGGATAGCCAAGAGGCGTGAGCGCAACTACGCGCATCTCCTCAGGGATTTGGAGCATTTCCTTGATTTTCGCCTCGTCATAAATTCCAATCCAGCACGTGCCAAGTCCTTGCGCTGCTGCCGCGAGAACGAGATGCTCCATCGCAATTCCAGTGTCAACGAGATAATACTGCCTTCCGTCGCGCTCCCCGGACTTTTTCGGGTCGGCGCAAGCGACTATGACGCAAGGCGCCTGCGGAAGCCACGGGTTCACAATCGGGTGCGCCATCGCCTTGATTTTCTCCTTGTCGCGCACCACAATCAAATTCCAGCACTGGCCGTTTTTCCACGAGGGCGCAAGCCGAGCGGTTTCAAGGCATTTTACGATTTTTTCTTCCTCAACTGGCGCATCTTTGTATCCCCTGACAGAGCGGCGGGTGGAAATCACGTCGAAGAATTCCATGAGATATAATCTGGTATTGCCGTATAAAAATGATTCGTAATTTCTTCTGCCGATGGCTTTATGAACGCGCAATTCACTCATTGTGTGGTGATTTTACTTGATGAGCAGGATTTTATCGGCAATTTCAGTGTTAATGTTTCTGACCGTAGGATTCAGCGGGTGCGTAGGCGAGGAAGTATCTAGGATTTTGAATCTCCCTGCGCAGGAACAAGAGCAAGGCAAAGGATGGATTTACGGAGCGGTTTCTGTCGAAGGCGGAAGCGGCGAAGGCGCGGCGGTCATACTGAACAAAACTTGGATTGAGGTGGCGGCGGTCGGGGGCGGGCAATACAAAATATCCAATGTCGAGCCAGGGGAATACAGCATTCTTGCCGCGAAGGGCGAATTATGTC
>JAQUQK010000138.1 GCA_028716125.1 Thermoplasmatota archaeon
CCGACAAGCACGGGATATGGCTTGACTAAGCCGGAATCATACCTGCCCCACGTAAGCGAGTAGCTAAAGCCGCCGCCGCTCAGAAATGGCGCGGGAGGCCGCATCAATTCAAGGCCCGCAGGGGCGCCCATTGCGGCCTGCGTATATGTTTGGCTTGTGTTAAAATATGCGCCTTCAACGATCTTGTCCTTCAGGGCGCAGACGCTTTCGTCATTTTTTACGTCGATCCCCCAGAAGGTTCCGCCGTCCGATTCCCCGACGCTGCGGTTATGCGCCTCCAGTTCCTTATGGATTGCCCCCCCTTCCCCCTCGGCGCGCATGACTGCAGAAAAACCAGGAATTTCATTAATCTTGGCGGCGATATTGCTTGCATCCGTCATCGGTGGTGCGCCGCTGATTACGTTTCGAAGGCCAGTGCCGCCCGCAACTACAACTCCGTCGCCGTACATCGTCTTGATCGTCTTGTCGGTGACGTAGTCGTTGTATTCGTTGAGGGCGCTCTGGGTGATGAAAATGCACATGCAAAGGGCGATAACTGTGGTTATTGCAAGATATACCGTCTTGTGGTCGCGGAATTCGCCGAGTGCTAATCTTAATGCAGGATTTTTCATCTGACGTTCCCCAAGTTATCGCATTTCTTTTTGAAAAAGCATTCAAAATGACAAATTATAGGTTCAATTCTCCCTTTCTCAGCGCTTCCACCGGGCTGAGGCTGGCTGCGCGGTTTGCCGGTATCGACGCCGCGACAATCGACGTGAGCAGTGGGGTGAAAAGAGTTATTCCAAGGACGGCCCAGGTAATTGTGAAACCAACCTGCATTATCATTCCCATCGGCAGCTTGGTCGTCATGTGGACGATATTGACCGCTACGTACGACAGAATCATGGCGATGAGCACTGCCATTGCTCCGGACAACACGCCTATCACCACTCCTTGGTATATGAACATCTTGATTATTATGCGGTCGCGCGCCCCAACCGCCTTGAGAGTTCCTATTTCCCTGGTCTTCCTGTCCACAGTGGAATCCATGGCATATTTTATTATGACTGCGGCCAGAATGAGGGTTATGGCGATTGCTGTATATATTATCAGCACCATCGCGTCGAATGCTGGGCCGACGATATAGGTAACGCCTTCGTGCCACGAGAACGCCTCGTATTCCGGTGCCGATTTTCTCAGTGCCGCATATATGTCGCGGTAGTCCGTTCCTTCCGGTGCCTTGACCACAATCGCGTTCCCGTCGTCCGCATCGTAGCCCATCATCTGGTTCACTGCTTCCATTGGAAGGAAATACATTAGGGAGTCGGCCAGCGTGAAACTGGTGTCGTATATTCCTATGACCTTTACGGGTGCGCTCACTATGCCCGAACCTTTCGTGGAACCCACCATAAGTATCGAAAACTGCGAGCCTATGTCAAGGCCGTTGGCGTCGGTGCTAGTCTTCCCGATAATCACCGGATACGGCTCCTGCAACCGTTCTCCGACAATGGTTGTGCTTACCCCGCTTACGCGAACGCCTGGTATGAACTGGGATTCTTCTCCTATTATGTTTTGCGAGTAGTTCTTGTTCGGGTCGAAGTAATCTCCTTTTATCAGCGACTTTCTGAGATTGAAAACGGTTTCGTCATTCGTTGCATCCACACCCCAGACAGAGCCGCCGTCGTACCTGGGATTCTCGGTAGTGCCAAGAACAATCACGGATTGGTGGTTGCTTCGGACGACTGTGGTGTATCCTGTGTCCGCGGATATCTTTTGGGCGAGCGCCCTGGCGTTTACTATCTGCGGCGCTCCGCCCACCATGAAACGCGGCGTTGAACCGGGACCAAGAATCATCCCGTCGGAGCATAAGGTGTCCTTCAGCGTATGAGTTACCGTTTCCTTAAGGTTTTCCTGGTATGATGCCTGCAATGCAAATACGGCAAGCGCGGCGCATATGACTAGCACCACCGCCGAATATATCGGGAGATGGTCCTTCATCTCCTCGATAGCAAGGGAGAGCGGCGAGAGGCTCTTCCTGAATTTCGGGGTTATGCTGTCGATGCGTGCCCTCAGCCCTCTCCTTTTTTCGCTGGCGCCCTGAAGCTCGCCGCGGCGTATCGCTTCAACAGGAGATAGTCTGGCAACGCTCCTGCACGGAAGCACCGAAGCGAGAAGGGAGATTGCGACGGGAAGCGCCATTGCCGTTACTGCTGCAGCAGGCGTCATTATGAATCTTATCTTCATCTGCGCTCCGAGCGAATATGACAATGTTATCCCATATGCGGAGAGCGAATGCATGAGCACCGTGGCGATGAGAAGCCCAAGCCCGCCTGATATTATTCCTATGAAAAGCGCCTGATAAACAAATATCATCACCACGACCCCGTCCCTTGCGCCGAGAGCCTTCAGCGTTCCTATTTCCCTACTTTTTCTGATTATGATGGAGTCCATGACGAATTTTATGGCTGCTGCCGCGAGAAGAAGGGATGCAGCAATGGTCGTACCCAATATCGTCCGTCCAATCACATTCAAATTGCCTTCCCACACATTCTTTATGTCTTCCTTTGAATAGAAAACCTTGTCCCCTATCGCGGGCGCAAGCAATTCCCTGATTTCTGCATCGCTCATGCCATCCGGCGCGTCTATGCAGATGTAATTCGCGGTATTGGAATCCCACCCCCGTATTTCCTGAAGGGATTCGATGGGAACCACGTAGAATATGGTTTCCATCAGCGGCTTTTCCGTCTCATATATGCCTATAACTTCCCAGCGCACGCTGCAGAAAAGCACCCCTGCCTCGGTGAGTATGTCTCCAGTGAATATGGTTCCTACCTTCCAGTTGTTTATTGCGGCGCACGTTTTTCCTATGATTATGGGATATGGAAGTATTGTCTGGTCGTTCCTCGTGGCATTTGAGGGAACTGGCCCGGCGGCTAATGTGGGGCTGAGCAGGAATCGTGTGCCGAAAGGATTGCCCATTCCGGTTTGCGTGTAGTTTTTCGAGGTGTCGAAATAAGTCCCATCTATCAGCTTGTTTTTTACTTGACAAACGTTTTCATCAGTCTTGAGGTCAATGCCCCATGCAGTAATGGCGTCATTCGCAAGCGCGCCTTCCCCTTCCGCTTTCGGCGTCGCCACGAACTCGGGAATCGCATTTATTTTGTCCACGGTCTGCCTTGCATCCGTCATCTTGGAGGCGCCGGAAACAATATTCCTGACCGTGGTTCCACCGGTCGTAACGACGCCGTCGCCGTAGAACATCCCGATTGATTTGTATGTAACGTAGTCGTTGTAAGAGTTCATCGAACTCTGTGTCGTGAACACGGTCATCGACAGCGCGACTATCACAATTATCGCCAGATATACGCCTTTGTGGTCCCTGAATTCCCCCATTGCAAGCTTTAGAGACGGATCCATATTTCTACCTCTTCAATACGGCCCGAGCCATCGTGATTGATTGGCTATATATCAAGGCATCGATGACGTGTTTTTTAGGCCGTTCGTATTTTGCCGCACCCCAATCAAAGGTTCAGCTCACCCTTTCTTATGGCTTCAACCGGGCTTAGCGCGGCCGCTCTTTTGGATGGGAGCGCCGCAGCCAAAAGCGAAGCCGCTATTGGGGCAAGGAGGGTTATGGCGATTATCGTTCCGGTCACCGAAAACCCAACTTCCATAATCATGCCCATCGGCATCTTGGTGTTCAGGTGAATGACGTTTATTATGATATATGCCAGAGCAGCCGAGAATGCTATTGCGGCAATTCCCGATAATGCTCCAACTACTGCGCCTTGATATATGAACATCTTCACTATTGTGCGGTCTCTTGCGCCAAACGCCTTCAGCGTTCCTATCTCGCGCGTTTTTCTGGATACTGTGGAGTCCATTGCATAGTTTATTATTACTGCGGCCAGTATCAGTGTTATTCCGATTGCCGTATATACTATCATCAGCATTGCGTCGAAGGCCGGGCCTATCATGTATGAAACAGCCTCGTGCCAGGAAAACGACTCCATTTCGGGCGCTGCGCCGGCGAGCGCGGAATATATCTGTTTATAGTCCATGTTTTCGGGCGCCTTTACCGCCACGGCATTGCCGTCCTCCGGGTTGTAGCCCATCATCTGGTTTACTGCCTCGATTGGCGTGAAGTAGAGCAGCGAATCGGTAAACGCGAAACTGGTTTCATATATTCCTACGACCTTGAATGGGGCGCTTACCAGCCCAGAACCCTTCGTGGAATCGGTTAGCAGTATCGAAAATTGCGAGCCTACGTTAAGACCGTGTGACTTCGCTCCCGCTTCACCCATTATTATCGGGTATGGTTCTTGCAGCATTTCGTTTATCACGGTGCTGCTGAGGCCGCTGAACCTCAACCCGGGTATAAATTGAGCCTGCTCCCCGACAATGTTCTGGGAATAATCCTTGCTTGGATCGAAGTAGCCGCCTTTTATAATGGTGTTTTCGAGATGGAAGACGCTCTCGTCGTTCTTGGTGTCTATGCCCCATATAGAACCCGCTTCGTATATCGGGTTTTGGTCTGTGCCAAGAACGACTACGGCCTGGCGGTTGCTTCTTACGACTGCAGTATATCCCGTTTTTTGCGAGATTTCACCGACAAGCGCCCTCGCATTTTCTATCCTCGGCGCCCCTCCCATCATCTGGCGCGGCGTGGAGCCATGGCCAAGAACCATTCCGTCGGCGCAAATGGTGTCTTTCATGGTGCGCGTCACGGTTTCGCTTAGATTGTGCTGGTACGACGCCTGGAGTGTGAATACGGAGAGTGCTATTCCTATAACTACAATCACGACAGCGTATATCCCAGCGTGGTCTTTCATTTCGTCAATTGCAAGAGAAAGAGGAGAAAGGCTCTTTTTGAACTTCGGCCAGATTTTTGCGAGTATGGAAAGTATGCTCTTGTCGCTTTCCTTCGCGCCCTGAAGGTCGCCCCTTCTTATAGCTTCCACAGGCGAGAGTCTTGCCACCTTCTCGCAAGGCAGTATGGAAGCGAGAACGGATACAAGAACCGGAAGCGCAAGGGCGGTAAGCGCTATGATAGGAGTCAGTATGAATTTGACTTTCATCTGCGCTCCCAGCGAATAGTTGAGCGTTATTCCATATGCCGATATTACATTCATCAGCACGGCGGCAATGCCAAGCCCAAGAGCGCCTGCGAAAACCCCTATGAAAATTGCTTGATACAAAAATATGCGGGCAACCGTTCTGTCGCGTGCCCCCAGCGCCTTTAGCGTTCCTATCTCCCTGCTCTTTCGGATTATGATTGAGTCCATCACGAACTTTACGGCAGCCGCCGCCAGAATGAG
>JAQUQK010000139.1:0-2878 GCA_028716125.1 Thermoplasmatota archaeon
GCGCCCTTTCTACGCCTAGGATGCGCGCCCGCTCGTAAACCGGGCTTGTCAGCAGGTCGTTTGGCGTTGCCTTGGTTGCGCGTATGAAATCTGCGGCTTCCGGGAGGAATGGGTATCTTGCGAGGGCGAATAAGTCCAAATTAACCGGCGATTAATCAAAAGGGCAATGAAAAGGGTTTTGTAAAAAATGAAGAAAATTGAGAAAAATGGGAAAAGAATTGTTTACACCGTAACATATGTGAATGATGCACCTGATGGGTGTTCGGCTCCGCAAACCATATTTATCAGTCCGGCCTGCACCAAATTCACACCAAACACAATTATGCCAAGTGAAAGCGTGTCGCCTGCTACAAACTTCTTTTTATTTACACCAAGATCAAGCTCATATTCATAGACTCCCGGAGCAATTCCTGGAATGGGCGCTACATATGTGGATGCCAGCTCTTCCCCGTTCTTGTACATCCTCGCGTCAATTTCGTTCGCATCATTGGGCCCCGCATATGAAACCCAGATGTGGAATTTTGCGTTGCTTGTTAATTTTATGGACTCATTTAACTTTATAGACCACAAGGTGTCATATCCTGTCGCCGCGAAAGCATTGCCCAGTGCCACATTTTCATCTGCTCCTGTCGGCTTTATGAGAGTTGCTTCGTATTCGGTGGAAAATGCGACTCCTGGAACTTCGCCAGAAAGGTCTCCTATCTTCTTGCTTGTCATGTATATGTTCATAGTGCCTGCAGTGCCATTTACGGTTTGGTTCCCGCCAGTCTGGTTGCCTCCAGTTTGGTTGCCAGTTCCTCCAGTTCCGCCCGTGCCGCCTGTCCCTCCGGTTCCACCAGTACCGCCTGTTCCCCCGGTTCCGCCCTTAGTGTCTCCGCCGACGCATCCGCTAAATGCTATTGCAAGCATCAGTCCTATTACGGCCAAGGCCGCCAAGTTCACAAATTTCATAGTACCACAGCCCCAAAAGAGGCAATGTGAGAGTAGAATATCAGAATATAAAAGTTGCTGGCGAAAAAAGGAAAAAATCAAAAATGAGAAAGGGGGAGAAAAAACCAATTAAGATTGAACGAAAAGGAGATTGAGAAAAAGTTAAACCGTGACATAATTGAACGATGCACCTGATGGGTGTTCGGCTCCGCAAACCATGTTTATGATGCCGGCTTGGTTGACATTTTCATCGAAAACACGCGCTCCGAGTGTCAGCACGTCATTGGCGGCAAACTTCCCCAGCACCGGCCGATCCAGGTCAATCGTATATTCATAGATTCCCGGGGTAGCGGGCTCCAGCGGGATGAATGAGATGAATGTCATGGCAATTTCCTCATAGTTCTTGTACATATTTACGTCTATCTCTAGCGGTGCACACAGGGCGGTGTATGATATCCATATGTGGAACTTCACTGCGCCGGTGATTTTTATAGACTGATTCAGCTTCACCGACCACAAAGTGTAATTCCCTGCTGCGCCCACAGAAGCAGTTCCCATGGGAGCGTTCTCGTCCCCTCCGGTAGGTTTTATCAATGCTGCTTCATATTCCTTCGAAGCAGGGACTGGCACCCCACCCACGAAAGGGATGTCTCTAATTGCCTTGGCTGTCATATAAACAGTCATGTTGCCAACCGTAGCATTTTCAATCGTCTGGTTCCCTCCCGTCTGGTTGCCGGTGGCGTTTCCCGCGCCTCCGCCGGTTCCGCCTGTTCCTCCAGTTCCGCCGGTTGTTCCTTTTTCCCCGCCAATGCATCCACTAAATGCGGTTGCAAGCATCAGTCCTATTACGGCCAAGGCCGCCAAATTCACAAATTTCATATTATCGCCGCCTCAAAAAAGCAATGTGAGAGTAGAATATAAGAATATACAAGTTGCTGGCGAAGAAAAAACGGAAAAAACGGAAAAATCGAAAATGAGAAAGAATCACTTCTTGCGCCTGAGCAGGAACATGGCTACGCCAATTGCGCCAATGAGCACGAACATTTCGAAGCCAGGGGTCTTGCTTGCGGCCGCGGTTCCGTCGGATGCTGTCTGATCGCCAGTTGCACCATCGCCTGCCGCGCCGTCGCTGCTGACTGGCTGGTCGTTGCCGCCGGATGCGCTTCCGCTGCCAGTGCCGGAGGATCCGCCTGAAGTGCCGTAGGTTTGGTTGCCTGTCGCAGCTCCGGTTTCATTGGATTCGGATACTGCGGTTGCAACGATTGGAAGAACAAGATTTGTCCATGCATCTCCACTGCAAGAAAGACCAATGCGATTGGCTGCTGTAGATGAAAATGAAACTATCCATGTCAGATTAGATCCGGCGGGTATTTCGGTAACCTGAGGAACTACACTCCATTTTACTTCTGTAGGGCTTGAGATCGGGAACGAGAAGTCCTGGGCTTCACCGGACGCGATTGACGTTCCGTCGCATGTGAGTTCGCAACTTATGGTTACGTCTAGCGTTACATCGTCGGCAGTCATATATGCAGTCATTTCGATTGCTTTTCCCGACTCAAGAAGAATCAGCGATTCAGGGACGGGTTCAAGCGGGAAGTTCCATGAATACTCGAGAAATGGGCTGGGTGCTACTGGAAATATTAAACCATAGCCGAATCCATCACTAGCCCGGTCTGTTTCTTCTTTTGTATTGCTCATCCAGGTATTGATATCGGCATCACAGTGCACATACAGCACATTCTTTTCTGAAGTTGGTTGTGTTCCATTCCTAGTTTTCGCTTCTGCGCCGGGCATAACCGCCATCACTCCGCCGACCATCATTCCTACCATTAGCATTGCTGCCAAGACTTTTGTGTTCATTTCTGACCACCCAATAAAATGAATTCCCGAAACGCAAAAACGGTTATAAGTGTTTTTGAACGACTGCCTGCGCCGTCAAACAACATTT
>JAQUQK010000139.1:2978-5285 GCA_028716125.1 Thermoplasmatota archaeon
GCAAACGTCGCATCTCTTCCCGGAATCGTTGGAAAGTCTATGGCGATGCCCGATATTCACTGGGGATATGGCTTTCCAATCGGCGGAGTGGCCGCCTTTGACGCAGACAACGGCGTTATTTCGCCAGGCGGAATCGGCTTTGACATAAACTGCGGCGTAAGGCTTGTGCGCACCAATCTCACGGTAGCCGACATAAAGCCAAAATTGAAAGAAATTACAGATACAATTTTCAAGAACGTGCCTTCCGGCGTAGGGGCGCACAGCAAATTGCGCGTTTCCCCGCAGGAATTCGACCGCCTGCTTGAGGAAGGCGCGAAGTTCATAGTCGATAAAGGAATGGGCTGGCGCGAAGACGTAGAGCACATGGAAGAAAACGGATGCATGAAATCCGCCGAATCTTCAAAAGTAAGCCAGAAGGCAAAACAGCGCGGAATGCCTGAAATAGGGACATTGGGCGCAGGCAATCATTTTCTGGAAATCCAGCGCGTGGATTCGATTTTTGAGCCCGAGACCGCAAAGCGCTTCGGCATCACATCGCCAGACCAAATCGTGGTTATGATTCATACTGGCAGCAGGGGATGCGGGCACCAGATATGCACGGACCATCTCAAGATTCTCGAAGAACTCATGCATAAGATGAACGTCAAACTTCCGGACAGGGAGCTGGCATACGCTCCTGTAGGCAGTAAAGAGGCCGACGATTATTTCGGCGCAATGTCCTGCGGCGCGAATTTCGCATGGGCGAACAGGCAGGCGATAACGCATTGGGTTCGCCAGTCTTTTGCAAGCGTGCTTGGCAGGTCGCCCGAAGAAATGGAGATGCGCGTCGTCTACGACGTCTGTCACAACATCGGAAAGCTGGAAGAGCACGTTTACGAGGGAAAGCGGCGCAAGGTATACGTCCATCGCAAGGGCGCAACCCGCGCATTCGGACCCGGAAAGCAGGAAGTGCCGCAGGCTTACCGCGACGTCGGACAGCCGGTTATAATCCCCGGTGACATGGGAACCGCAAGTTATGTTCTTGTCGGCACGCAGCAGGCAATGAATGAAACATTCGGAAGCACTTGCCACGGCGCAGGCCGCGTGATGAGTAGGAATGAGGCCCTGCGCAGATACAAGGGGCGCGACGTTGTCGACTCACTTGGCGCGGAAGGAATTTATGTTCATCCCGCGGATATGATGGTGGCGGCAGAGGAAGCGCCAGACGCATACAAGGACATTGAGGACGTCATTGGCGCGGTCAGCGGCGCGGGAATTTCGCGCAAGGTCGCAAGGATGAGGCCGCTTGGAGTTGTGAAAGGTTAGAATTGTTGATATGAGGTGAATCTATGGCAGAAGAACAGAAACCAAAGGCAGTTGTCGAAGAGCAGAAAAAGCAGGTAAAGCGCCTCTACCGCTCGAAAAAGGACAAGGTTCTTGGCGGCGTCTGCGGAGGGATCGCGGAATACTTCGGAATCGACCCTGTGCTTGTGCGCGTGGGATGGGTGCTTGGCACCTTGATTTCGATGGGGCTTGGCATTATCGGCTACATTGTCTGCTGGATAATAATCCCGGAAAAACCCGAATAATATGGCAGTCAAGGCAGTTTCGTTCGACCTGTGGGAAACCATAATCCACGACATCGGAAGCAATGCCTGGGAAGAGTGGCGCATAGACCGTTTCTTGCCCCTGCTTTCGGAGTACGGGATGACGCGCGACAAGCTGAAGGACGCGTATTACGAATATACTAAAAAATTCAACGAGCGCAGGAAGCAAAACCACATGGACATCGACGTTCCGGAGCAGATAGAAATGATGCTTTGCGAACTCGGAATAAAGCCGACTCCTGAACTAGTCCAGAAAATAGATGAGCCGTATGTCAGCCCCGCGCTTTATTTCCCGCCCCGATTGAATGAGAATGCCGCTCAGACGCTCGCCGAGCTGAAAAAGCGCGGATACAAGATCGGCCTGATTTCCAACACGGGAAAAACGCCCGGAAGGGTTCTCGCAAAATTATTCGACACTTATGGGATACGCGGATATTTCGATGCGCTCACTTTTTCCAACGAAACTATATTCATGAAGCCGCACAAGGAGATTTTCCTTGACCTTGCTGGAAAATTAGGCGTGGAAACTTCAAATATTGTTCATGTGGGCGACGAGCTTTTTGCAGATATTCACGGGGCGCATGGCGTTGGCATGAAGGCGGTTTGGGTTCCGTCCTCGCGCTCTAATTTCGGGCTTCCGAAAGGCAATGGCGCAAGCCTGCAAATCAAGCCAGATACCGAAGCGGAAAATCTTGGAAAAGTCGTGGAAATAATAGAGAAA
>JAQUQK010000140.1:0-3271 GCA_028716125.1 Thermoplasmatota archaeon
AGATAATGATGGCGGGAATGGCAGGCGCCCTTCAGAACTACGGCGCAACCGGCTACGATTTCCTCACGTTCATTCTTGTGGGAATGATTGCATGGCCGATGATATGGTCTGGATATGGCGCATCTTCTTCGGGCATAAGGGGCGAGCAGGTCACGGGAATGTTCGAGATAATGATTGCGAGTAAAAGCGGAGTCAAGGTTTTGCCATTCTCATACTTGATTCTTGGAATCTTCGGCTCATTAACAAACACAATCGTCAGTATCGCGGTTTTCACATGGCTTCTCGGAGTAAAATTCAATTTCGGCAACCCTTCGGCGGTATTGGGGCTTATTGCGACAATCTTGGTTTCGCTCTTCGCAATGTGGGGCATCGGCCTGATATTCGGCGGGCTTACTGCCGTCTACAAGCAGCTTGGGCCAGCAGGCTCAATGCTCCAGATGATAATGATGTATTTCTGCGGAATATATCTTCCCGTAACGTCCCTTCCGCAGTGGATACAGCCGCTTTCTTATGCGCTCCCGGCCACATATGCGTTCAACGCCATACGCGCGGGAATGATCTCCGGGCAGGGAATAATGTCATATTGGAAAGATGCTGCCATACTTTTCGGCTTCTGCATTGCCATGGTTGTCGTTGGCTATCTTGTCTTCAACTGGTGTGTCAACCGCGCAAGAAAGTTCGGGACGGTTCACGGATATTAGTCAAGTTATTCTAATTTTTCAAAAATATAAAGAAAAAAGTGAAATTGGAAGAATTACTTCTTTACTTCTTCCATTACGCCCATTTCCTTGAGTTGGGCGTAGACCTTGTCGACTGCCGCTTCCGCGTCTTTCGGGTTGCGGGCGCCAGTGCATACGAGCTTGCCCGATCCAAAGAGAAGCATGACGACCTTCGGCGAGTCAAGGCGGTAAACGAGGCCCGGGAACTGTTCCGGCTCGTATTCGATGTTCTCAAGCCCGAGCGAGCTTACAATCGCGTTCAGGTTGAGCGCTGCGCCAAGGGACGCCGATGCGACGATGTTCTGCACGTCGATCTGCGGGTTCTTCGTAACCTTAACGCCGGTCGATGCAATCTTTGCAACTGCGGTTGCGATTGCCTTCTTGAGGTCCTCAAGGCTCTTTGCGCCAGTGCAGACGATTCTGCCCGAGCGGAAAAGGAGCGCCGCAGTCTTGGGCTCCGGTATCCTGAGTACGAGTCCAGGGAACTGCGCCGAGTTGTACTGGCAGCCCGGGAGCACCTTTGCTATGTGTTCAAGGTCGAGTTCTGCTTCGACCGAAGTCGATGCGACTATGTTCTCGATTTTTATTTTTGCCACAAAATCACCTTATAAAGGTATATTTAAACTATTTATAATGGTTTTTATACTGTCTTTATATAGTATTTATAAACACCATCGCCGGATATAACGATGTTATAAAAAAATTGAAAAATCATTCGGATTCTTCAGTCATCAATGTGACTGTTCCGCCGCCAGCGAAATTTATGCACGTTGCGAATTCGCCCCCAACTCCAATTCTCGCCAGCGGCAACTGTTCGGGCGTCCGTACGTATATATTGACCGTATCGAATGTGACGTCCTTGTCCAATTGTCCGATTACGGTGTATCTGGAAGGAACGTCGGACTGTACTAGGGCAAATCCGCCATCATACATTAGCGAGCCTTCGGCAACGACTTCGCTTCCATTCATCCTGAACTTGATGTATATGCCGGTCACTATTGTGGGATTGGTGTTTGGCAGCACCCCAGGAACGGCGGCAAGACCCAAATCAATTTCGCCGTTGTTGCCAAGAACATAGACGTCGGCGGCCCACGCGCCTTTTTTGGCGGTTGCGTAGTCTATCAGCCCATCGTCGTTTGTGTCTATCGGATAGGAATAAGCGAGCCCATTCGTTGTTGGCGTTTGAAGTACGTTGAGCAGAGGATCAGGATTCATGTCAAGCGCGGAGCTTAACGCCGCGCTAAATATCCACGGCATCTGGTGCCATTCCTGATCTGGCTTCTTGACGTCATCCAGAGTTCCTGCGTAGTTGCCATCTTTCATCTCATTCGTCGCATCGTAATAAAGCGTAAGATTCGAAGCCGTTTGGTTATTTGTTACATCTTCCTCGCCGGGCGCCGCCCCGGTCGAGTTTGTTCCGGTTTGAACGGGGGTGCTTCCGTTTCCGGCATTTTGCTGGTCGCTAATTCCCGTGTCCTCTCCTTTGCCTGCAGAAGAATCGCCGTCATTTTCCACAGCGGATGTCTTATCTCCGCCTATGCATCCGGTGAAGGACGTCATGACAAAAAGCCCAGCTAAAGCAACTATCAGCATTGCGTTTAATTTCATACAATCACATTCCGCCATACGGCAAATTTGTGAGTATCTTGCAGGTTTATAAAATGTCGCATCAATAAAATAAAAAATGTGAAAAAACCGGAAAGAAATGATTAGTGCTTTCTGCGAACCAGGAGCACCGCAACGCCGACTGCGCAGGCAAGTCCCGCGAATTCGAAACCAGGCGTCTTTGCTTCGGTGTCCGCATTGGATGCAGTCTGATCTGTCGAAGCAGTTGAGTCTCCCGTCGTGGTGTTTCCTGCCGCAGTTTCGTTAGTCTGCTCCTCTACGGTTTGTTTATTTTCAATTATTGGGAATTCCAAGTATGATTTGCCTTTCACAACAATCCCGTACGAGCCTGTAGAATAGCCACCCATGTTGGTGAATCTGAACAGCAATCCGGTTTCATTGCCTATTGTTAGGAGGCCTTCCGGCATCTTGAATTTTAGGTTTATGGTGAAGCTTTGGCCGCCGGCGATTTGCTGCTGCGAGAATTCCTGACGGACTAATTCCTTGTCGCCATACAGGACCGACAATGCAAAGTTTATGGAACCCATTACCAGAGGCTCGCTTCCTGGAATCGAGCTGGGGAGCGGCGCGGGGGCCAATGGAACATCAACCTGGCGCCCGACAATTTCAATGTTTGCGGTTGCGTCCTTTGAAGAATCAAACTCAACCGAACATGCCGTGGATGGCATATATAAGAAGTCAATGTTAGAATAGCCACCTAAAACTGGCACTTCCGGCGGAATGCTGCTCATTATAATGCCCTGTGTGGTTGGGCCGTATGTCTCTTTATCGCCGTCGGGGTCAATTGGTTCAATGCTCATAAATGGCGTGGATGGGCTCCCGGCTTTTGCCTGCAGGTACAGCTTGTTTTTCTCAAAAGCCAACGGCTCATTAGACCCAACACCTTCGTTTGCCATTGAAACTGGCATCAGCGCCAATGCGCTGCC
>JAQUQK010000140.1:3371-5276 GCA_028716125.1 Thermoplasmatota archaeon
TTATATCTTCTCGCGTATGGCTCCTCTTATCTTGGCGCAGGCGGAAGCCGGCTCATAACTCCCGATATGATCCCAAACGTCGCCGTGGCTTTTGCGGCAACGGTTGTCTGCAGTTTCTTTGGGCTGTTCCTGTTCATCATATTCCGTAAGATCTGGCTTCTCGAAGACCCGCTTCCGTGCCCCGGATTCGAGGCGACGATAAAGCTTGTTGACATAGCGAACGACGTGGCAACCGGCACTGCGAAAAAATCAATGAGATCTATAATCCAGGTTGCAGTCTGGACTGGGCTTGCAGGGCTTTTCACGTTCCTGAAAGATTTTCCGATGATGCAGCATTCCGGCAAGACCGTCTCCTTGTTCGACTGGCTTTTCAATTCAAGCGGATGGTATTCCGGCGGAAAGTTGATGGTCCCTTACAAGTATGACAATTCATTATACACGCACATAGACTTCGCGCTTTCGCCTATGATGTTTGCGACCGGCTGGTTCATGAAGGCAAGAAGCGCGTTCCTGGTTGCTGCCGGCTCTCTTCTTACTTGGATAATCGTAGTTCCCGCGGCAATGCTGCTAAATGTAGAGGTTTACGTTCCAAAAATAGATGCATACAAGGGCATAATGGATGCATATTTCACCACTGTATATCCCTCAATACCTCTCGCGGCATATAAGGAAGTCGCTGTGCCGATAGCCATTGGCGCAATACTCGGCGGAGGCATAACCGCGCTCCTGAAGATGTCAAAAGTATTCGTTTCCTGCTTCAAGGACATGATGAGCGCAAGAACCTCTGAAAAGAAAGATTATATCGGAGGCAAGGGATGGTACGAGTGGCCGTACAGCCACATAGGCATTTCGGCGGCGATAATGCTGCTGGGCCTTCCGCTTGTGCTGATAATCGCCGGATATCCCTGGCCGCAGTCGATAGCGACGTCGGTCGTGCTGTTCGTACTGACGCTCTTCCTCAGCGCAATCGCAGTAAAAGTGATGGGAGAAATAAGGACGACGCCGGTTTCAGGCACGTCTTTCATAATGATGATGGCGCTCGCGGGCGTTCTGTCGCTTCTTGGCACCGAACCGAAACTGCTTGTAGTCATGACTCTCTTCGGAACTGCGCTCTTCGGCACGGCATGCTCTCTTGCGGCAGACGTAGTGAGCGATTTCAAGACCGCGATATACTGTGGCTCTAGGCCATATTACCAGATGAAGGGCGAGATAATCGGGATGGTTCCGGGCGCAGCCGCCGCGATAATTGGGGCAAGTATACTATCGTTCGGCCTTGCGAATGGAACGCTTGACCTTGCGGCTCCGCAGGCAAACGCATTTGCCAAGTTCACGCAGGCTCTTGTCGGAGGACAGGCCCCATACATGCTCATGGGAATCGGATTTGCAATAGGCGTAGTTGCAGACCTTCTCACCGGAATGGGCACTTCATTCGGGCTTGGAATGTATTTCCCGCTTTCAACATCGCTCACGATATTGCTCGGCGGAGTGGCGCGCACCTTGTGGGAAAAGAACTCCCTGAACAAGAACGCGAAGAAATACAACTGGAGCGATAAGGAGAAGACGCTCAAGCTGATAGACACGTTCATGGCGTCAACTGGCCTGATTGTGGGAGAGGCGCTAGTGGGAACGATAATCGGGTTGTATCTTGTAATCCCGATGATGTTTGGCGCAAAGTAGAAAAGAGCCGTCTTTTTCTAATTTCTTGTTATTTTTTAGATGTGTGCAGGCAAAGTAAAAATCACGCAATAAAAAATTTCACTTCAAAATTTGTTGGTTGGTGGGCCCAGCCAGATTCGAACTGGCGACCTTCTGCTTGCCGCGAAGAAGCTTCCCTTTCAGGATGTTTCTGTCATATCAGACAGATGCTCCAGCCAGTCTAAGCTATGGGCCCCTATGTTAATTGTT
>JAQUQK010000141.1 GCA_028716125.1 Thermoplasmatota archaeon
CCTTTACCTTCTGGACGGGCACGTCGCCGTGGAGGCGCATTACGCAAACGTATTCCTTCGTCCCGAGGTGAAGCTCGTCCACGAGTTTTGTGCCTTCTCCAAGCGCAACCGGGAGAACGCCCGTGACATTAGGATCAAGCGTGCCGGAATGGCCTGCTTTTTCAATTCCAAGCATGTCGCGCACCCAGGCAGAGACCTGATGGCTTGTGGGTCCAGAAGGCTTATCTACTACGACAACGCCGGAATCTAAAAGTTCTGGAATGGTCCTGCTTTCAGGCGCTTTTCCAAAGTATTCTTTTGTGTCGGCTTCCGCTTTTATAATCGGCTTGCCAACGAATTTAACGGTCATCATATCTAATATCTTTTATTTGTTAATAAACAATAAGACCATGATATGTGATATTCCGAATTCATTTCTGCCTTTGATGTGAATTTGCCACCAGTCAAAGAACCATCTCTCGAATATACTATCGAAGTCAAGGCTCATGCAGGGTTATGTGATTTTACCCGTCGGTCAATAAATCGTTTGTGAAATAATTTCGGGATACTACAAAGTAATTTTGGGATGATATATACAAAGCTAGATGTCACATAAAATTAATATGAAGCACAATTATACCGCCCGTTGTGAATAAATGAGTCTGAGAATATTATTGACGACAATTCTTGCAGCGCTTTTTATCTTGCCTGTTTTTTCAGGGTGCATAGGCATTCTAGATAAATATACGGGCGTAGAGAAGAAAAAAGAAACGAGCCCTCCAAAGGTCATATTGCACACAGATCCATATCCGATGCTTCGCGACCCAGACCCGATGATTGGCAGCGAGGGCAAGTACTTTAGCGGGGACATAGTTGATGATAACGTGATCCTTTTGGCACTCAAGGCAAACCAGGAAAAGAAGATAGATTTGCTAGGAATCGTTCTTTCATATGGCTGCGGAAAGCTTGACCAGGCTGAAAAAGAAATGCAAGTGCTGCTAGACCTTACCGGTTACAAGATACCTGTATTCAATGGAGCCGCCAGCAGGTACGATATGGGTGTTAGCAACGAAGGCGTCAAGTTCATGATTGATAGTGTCATGAAGTATCCGGGCGAAGTCACCCTGATGGCCGTAGCCCCCCTTACCGATGTGGCAACTGCAGCCATGCTGGAACCCAAGTTTGCACACGCCTTAAAGCAGATGTACATAATGGGCGGCAGCAGGTATGGATATAGCGAGTTCAATTTCGCAAACGACCCCAAAGCAGCCAAACTGGTAATGAATTTGGATGTGGAAAAGGTTCTTGCTCCAAACGACATTGCATTTGAAAACCCCATCTACCGAACCGAGGTGGATGAGATAGGCAAGTCCGACAGCCCCGTAGCGCAGTTCGTTTATGATCTGGCATATAAAGGCATGGTTATGTACCCGCTCTACCACTATTTCCTTCAGACGCCAAAGGACCCGGCAAATGCGAGCGTAGATACGAGCGACTTGCATTTCCCTGCTTATGATGAGATGACGTTGGCGTACCTGGACGTTTTCGGCCTCCAGCACCTGTATACCTACGAAATACTGGCCGTGGACGTAAATGCCGAAGGCATGCTTCCATGCGAACAGGTTCCGGCGAGGGAGATCACATCCAATATCGTTGATAACTGCGATGTGGGCTGGAATCTATACTGGGGAATTGGCGGCACAGTATTCCTCGACCCTGCGACAGCCGACCCAAAGAACATCATGAAGGTTCTGGTGGATGTGGACCGCGATGCATGGGCCAGGTTTTTCGTGGACTCATTTGTAAACTTCCCTGCCGCGCCAGTCAACTAAAAACTCATGCATATGATCGCTGCCCGAACCTGGTGATCTTGCCCGTTAACAGACGGCAAAATCATCCGGCTCTTGCCAATTTCTGTTTTTTACTAAAAACTTATAGAAACGATTAGAGAAAAGCAGGTAAAAAACAATGCGCTATTTCGCTTCCTTTACGATCTTTACGCCGGAGCTCGTGCCGATGCGGGACGCCCCCGCCTCGATCATGGCCATCGCGGTTTTATAGTCGCGGATGCCGCCGGATGCCTTTACCCCCGCGCCATTTCCAACGGCTTTTCTCATAAGCGCAACGTCCTCTATCGTAGCCCCTCCGCTGCCAAAACCCGTCGAGGTCTTGACGAAGTGGGCGCCGGCCTTTAGCGAAAGCTCGCATGCTTTTAGTTTTTCCGCATCGGTGAGCAGGCAGGTTTCAAAGATGACCTTGACGTGCGACTTCCCGGAAGCCGCAACCACCGCCTTGATGTCTTTTTCTACGGCTTCGTAATCGCCGTCCTTCAAAGATCCGACATTTATCACCATGTCCACTTCATCGGCGCCTTGCTCTACTGCGGTCTTTGCCTCATATGCCTTGACACTGCTTGCATTTGCACCAAGCGGAAACCCTACGACAACGCAAGTTTTTACAGACGTTCCTTCAAGTTCTCTGGCAACCAACGGCGCATGAACAGGATTTACGCATACAGATGCAAAGCCATACTCTTTCGCTTCGCTGCAAAATGTCTTTACCTGGTTTGTTGTCGCGTCCGGTTTCAATATTGTGTGGTCAATGTATTCTGATATCTTCATCTTTTTACCTTCCTGTTCTTGCTTTTAGGTTATCGACGTCTGCTCTGTATGGCATTGCCGGGGCAGTTCCTATCTTGGTGACAGAAAGAGCCGCCACCTTGTTTGCGAATTCCGCCGCTTCGAATATGTCCATTCCCTCTGAGAGGCCAGTCGCAAGGCCTCCGTTATATGCATCGCCAGCCCCGGTGGTGTCCACTACATCAACGATCAGTCTTTTGATTGTTTTCTCTTTTCCTTCAGAAACTACGAGCGCGCCTTTGCTTCCGAGCGTTATTATGACACTGCCGACGCCACGGCCTATCAAGGCGTGCGCCGCTTTTCTCGCATCGTCGATGTTTTTTATTTGCACGCCTGAAAGTATGGACGCCTCTACCTCGTTGGGGGTGAGGATGTCAACCATCTTTAGTATGCGCTCCGGGACTTCATGCGCCGGTGCGGGATTTAAGATAACCCTTACGCCTTTTGCATGGGCTATCGCGATGGCCTTTTCAAGCGCGCTCATGTTTGTCTCGAGCTGTGTAAGGAGCACAGCCGAACTCTCGATCGATTTCCTTGCCTTTTCAATCTCATCATCACCGATGTTTTGGCATGCGCCGGCTGTTACTACGATTTTGTTCTCGCTGGTATTCTCGTCCACCATGATTAATGCGGTGCCGGTGGATAATTCGTCATCCTGGAATACATACGATGTGTCCATGCCTTCGTTTTTGAATGTTCTCAAAGCGACCTCTTTCCCAAAGAAGTCTTTGCCTATCTTTGTCACCATGGTCACTTCAGCGCCCAGCCTCTTGGCCGCGATCGCCTGGTTGGAACCCTTTCCGCCCGGTCCGATTTTGAATGAGCTCCCCATTACAGTCTCGCCAGGCACCGGCAGGTGGGGGGTTCGTGCCATGAGGTCGACAATAAAGCTTCCCATTATCGTAATCTTTTCCTTTGCCATACGCACACCATTTACAACTTAGATCATACTGATATTTTCCACAGATAATGCTATTTTTTTATCTTAGGATAAATGCGGAATCGCCTTCAAATTTTAAAACTTATGTGCCGCTCTGGCTGCATGTCTAATGCTTGGATTATGCCACTGTCCTCTGGCAGGTTTGGCGGGGCAAGCAAAACTCATTTCAGGAGACGCCTTATCATCATCGAATCGGTTATCGCGTTGCATATGAAAATGATGGAGCCAACCGCAATCATTCCGCTGTTTCCCACTTCGATTCCCCTGCTTATGAAAAGATAGGATACAAGAAGGGGCAAGGATATGAGCAGCGGCGCCATTATCCACTCCATTTTTATGGCGCGGAGTTCAAGAAGGGTAAGTTCGGGA
Organism: Thermoplasmatota archaeon; assembly: GCA_028716125.1. Classification (GTDB taxonomy): domain Archaea; phylum Thermoplasmatota; class JAQUQK01; order JAQUQK01; family JAQUQK01; genus JAQUQK01. The sequence goes on from JAQUQK010000141.1 coordinate 3,928, forward strand.
ATCTTGATTTCCGGGAGTTTTATTTCAGGGATTTTTATGTCGGAGATTTTGATCTGCGGCCGCCCGGGTTTTTTGGCCGCATCTTTTCCCCCTTTTCCCGTTTCGCTTACCATGGATACACCAGCGGAGTTATGAATGGGCTAGGAATCATGCCCGTGCCAGGGAAAACCATCGCGATTATTGCAAGGCCCGCGGCAGGCAGAATCTGCATCAGCAGGTCGTCGTCAATTAATTTGTTTGAAAGCATTTCGCCCGCCACAACAAGTGAAGCGCCAAACGCGGCAGGAACCGGGTCATAGTTGCATACCATGAAAAACCCGAATGAGAGCACGGCGCCAAAAAGCATCGAAACCCATTTCTGTGAAACGCGCCTAAGCTCGCCCATGACCGGATCCGTTATCGCCGCCGCAAGTATGCACGGAACCGCAATCGCCTGTGGGAAGAACAGCAAAAGCACAGACGACCCAATGCCGAAGTAAAGATAGCTGCAAACCCTTTTCTGCTCGTAAAGCCTAAGGCCGAAGAAAACCTCGGTTTTTATAATTCCCCGAAGGCGTATGATCTCTATGAAAGTCAGAACGCAGATAACAGTAGCGACAACGGCTCTCTTTGCTACGAACACCCAGAGAAGGTCGCCAGTATTTTCGGGTATGAGATAGTATGCGATAAAGCAGGCTGCGAAGGTGTGGAACGCCCGTCTATACCATCTAGGGTCAAAAGTCCCTTTCATGCAGCCACCCTAATTCCAAGTATGAAAATAAATGTGTCTATTTCGAGCGTTTGCTTGTTTTCTTGCTGTTTTCGCCGATTCCCGCAAATGCGAACGCCGCAAAGCCGGAAACCATTATGAAAACGATAACCGTAAGAAAAGTGTACTTGACAAAGGGGCTAAGGTCGATTCCCGCAAATGCCGGCAGTCCCTCAAGCGCCGAAACTATGAACGTCGCAAGCACAACAGACGCAAGCCCCTTTGAATAGAACAGCCAGATGAACTTCTTTTCCCTGACAAGATTTTTGCTGCCGCTGACGCAAAGCTCCGTTGAAACGAAGCGGACAAGGAGCATTATCATTATGAAAACGGCTCCAAGGAGCACGAAAATTGGATCAAGAAACATCGACGGCTCAAGCATGATGCCCAGCAGGACAAAGAAGAACGACCTTACGAAAAGAGATATTTCCGCATGGAATGGCCTTATGTATTCGTCAGTGCCGGACTGCAACTTGCTCCGCAGCATCCTGCCGAATTCCTTGCTGTTGCCAAGCACGATTCCGA
>JAQUQK010000142.1 GCA_028716125.1 Thermoplasmatota archaeon
TCACTGGGCGGTCTGGGACCAGCGGCAGGCTGAGCGGCGACAGGAGATCCTCCGCAGGGTCAGGGGGCGGTCCTGCAATGTCGGCCGGGACCGCGAGCGGGTGCGGCAACAGGACGCCGGGCCGGGGATGGTCGAGCGGCTGGTCAGCGACGATGCAGCGCGGGGGCGTCTGCTGCGGGATCTTGATTTGGCCACGGATTGACGCGAGAGGTGTTGCATGGAAGCGGATACACGGTCAACAGGAACCCATGAGCCGTTGCCGATGGCGCTGACGGCGATTTGGTGTGCAGAACGGCAATCCAGAAAGACCGGATGTTCATTGACAAATTGCAGAAGGAAAATTCATACGCCGTTGGATTTATTCAATCGACGATTTGGGACAACTATGTTTTCGGCGGCGAGCGAAATTTCTTTGTGCTGATTTGTGAAAAGAACGACGACCCTGTTGGGTACACACTGGTAACGCCGGGAAGAACCGCAGGCGACTTCGTGAAAATACAGCAGATTGCGGTGCGTCAGGATGCGAGGCGATTGCATTACGGCAGTATGCTCATCGGCGTCATCCGAAAGTACTGTCAACTCAGACAGCGAATGGGTGCGAGACTGCGATGTCGTCAGGACTTGGAATCAAACAATTTCTGGAGAGCATTGGGATTCAGGCAATACGGGACTTGGAAAAAAGGCGCAATCAACCATGTTGGATTCAGAGCCTCAGACGACATCAACTTGTGGGAAATCAAATTGAACGAGTCGATTATGACTTTTGATTTCATGTGGGGAGAACAATGAAGAACGCAGAGAATGACTTGTGAAAATATCTGGTGGAGAGAACAATGCAACTATTAGTACCTATTTTTGGAACTCTGTATTTGGTGTTCGTGGTGCCTGGATTGCTTTTGTACGGCATGACCCGCAAGTACAGATAGTAAAAGCAACAATGCAAAGGAGAGTGCATGTCCGGCGAAATGCCATACTACTGTTTTGATTGTCAATCTTCTTTCGGCAATATCCCTGCTTTCGGCAAATGCCCGAATTGCGGCAGCGAAAATACGATTGAAACATTCCTGATGAATCAAATTGAGTCCGATGCCGACGAAACTCTGTTTATCGGCTCAACAGACCAACCTATCACTTTTGGAGAGAATGACTATGAATATCAAATTGAACAGCTTGAAGATTTACAACTTCAAGGGCATTCAGAAGTTCGAGTTTCGGCCTGATGGAGAAAACGCTGTTGTTCGCGGCGTCAATGGTGCAGGCAAAACCAGCATATATGACGCATTCCTGTATTTGCTGTTTGGCAAGGACAGCACGGGGCGAAAAGACTTCGAGATTCGCCCCCTGGACAAAAGCAATCAGCCGATCCCAAAGCTGACGTTAGAAGTCGAGGCCGAAATCGTCGTTGACGGCGTTGCCCATGTACTGCGTAAACAGCAGCAGGAAAATGTCGTCAAGGGAGAACTTCGCGGTTATAACACGCTTTGCTGGATTGATGATGTTCCCAAAAAAGTATCCGAATACGCTGAATATATCAGCGATTTGGTATCAGACGATACTTTTAAGGCCCTGACGAATCTGCATCACTTCAATGGACTGCACTGGAAAGAACGCCGTGCAATCCTGATGGAGATTGCCGGTCAAATCCAAAGGCCCTCCGGGTTCGATGAACTTCTGGCAAATCTCAAAGGCCGCACGGTCGATGATTACAAGCACGTCCTTGTCGGGCAAAAGAAGCTGCTCGAAAAAGAACGCAATGATATACCGCCGCGGATTGATGAACTGCAACGCGGGCTTGAAGGTTATGCCGGAGACGAAACGCCGGATCTGTTTAATCAGGACAAACGCACGGCACTTCAGGCCGAGATCAAGAAACTGGACGATGCCCGGCTGACTATCGTTACCTCCGAAACGGAACGGCAGGAACGCATTGACAATCTTAATACGCTCAAAGTGCAACTCACAAGCCGTGAGTGCGAACTTCGGAACGATGTTTCTGCCGTCAGGAAGTACTACGATGAAAAGCAGACCATTCAGCAGCGAATCGCCGACAAACGGCAGCAAGCCGAAAACGTCAAAGGTCAAATTTCTCTGGCCGAACGCAGTTTGAAAAATGATCAGGACGAATTACAGGGCTGCATCAAACAGCGTCAACGTCTGGCCGAACAATACAAAGCCTTATCATCGGCAGACTTTTCAGCCGAAACATGTTCGGCCTGTGGTCAAGTCCTGCCTGCTGATAAAATTGATAGCATGAAAAAGAAGGCGGCTTTGGAACTGCAAGCCGTCAACAAGCAAGGGGCTGAAGTTAAGCAGGATATTGACAACTGTAATGCCTCAATCCAAAAAGAGCAGGGCCGCATTGCAGAGCTTCAAGAACGGCTTGCAAAACTCGAAATCGAACTGCAAGAGGGTCTGGCATATCAAGCCACCAAGTTTGTCGAACTGGATAAGCTGATTGCCTGCCGTCCTGGGCCTGTGTTCTCCGAGGATGAAAAGTGGCAGTCTATTAAGTGTGAAATCGACCGCGTACAGGAATCAATCGGAGAATCTGCATCAGTCCAATTGCATACCATTGAAGCCGACAGGACAGCAAAGCAGGCCGAACTGAACGAACTCAATCGCATATTGGCACAAGCCGATCGGGTGAAGCAAGACGCGGCTCGTATCAAAGAACTTGAATTACGCGAAACGGAAATTGCTCAACAAATCGCCGACATTGACAAGCACCTTGCCGACATTGAAGCATACAAGACGCGGGAATCAGAAATGCTTGAAGAAGCCGTAAATGGTCGATTTAAGTACGTCCGCTTCAAGATGTTTAATACACTATTGAACGGCGGTCAAGAGGACGCCTGCGAAGCCACGCTGAACGGCGTACCCTACTCGGATATGTCCTACGGCCAAAAGATTCTGGTCGGCATTGATATTGTCAATGTGCTTTCGGCTCATTACGGCATGTCAATACCGCTCTTTATCGACAACTCGGAATCCATGACCCTGCCAATTGAATCAACAAGTCAGACGGTTCGGCTTATGGCCGATCCGAAATCTAAAAAGCTGAAAGTCGAAACCGTTAAACAGGAAGCCGCGGCGGCATAACAAAGGACAGTATCAGGAGAAGAAAGCAATGGAAACACCTAATCAAATGCAGCAACGGCCAGCAACGGCCCTGGATAAATTGAAATTCTATCTCGGCAATCCCGATGTTAAGCGGCGGTTCGAGGAAATCTTGGGCGAAAACGCCGGGGCTTTTGCAAACAGTATTATCAACGTGTTCAATGGCAGCCGGGCTTTACAGGAATGCAACCCACAAACGATTATGAGTTCGGCCCTGGTTGCCGCCACCATGAAACTGCCGATTGACCCGGCTTTAGGATTTGCGGCAATCGTGCCATACAAGAACACGGCACAATTCCAGTTGATGTATCGCGGCCTGATTCAGCTTTGCATCAGGTCCGGCCAGTACGCCCGGATTCACTGCACGGAAGTGTATAAGGACGAAATCCAGTTTTACAATCCGCTGACCGGCGAAGTTAAGTTTAATGACCCGTCGAAATTCCAACTGCGATATTCCGGCAAGGTCAATAAGACCGAGGACGTTGCAGGATTCTATGGGTACTTCAAGCTGGTGTCCGGCTTCGAGAACGAACGCTATATGTCATTTGCCGAAGTCATGGCACATGCCAAGAAGTTCTCAAAAGCCTATCAGTACGATATTGCCAAGAAAAAGGCAACATCAGTATGGTCAACTGACCCTATCAGCATGGGGCAAAAGACGGTTCTGAAATCCATGCTCTCGCGATATGGCATTATGTCAATCGAAATGCAACAGGCATTGATTGAGGATAATGTCGATACGACCTTTGAGCAGGCCCAAGAAGCGGCAGATACGAATATTCAGACTCAGGCCGGCAGTGAAGTCATTGATGCGGATTTTGAACAGCCTGGACAAGAAACGCCTGAACCTGAAACCCAAACCGTACCGGATAACGGCGGCAGCAATGCCCCTGATTGGATGAGCTAATGCGAACGCAAAAGGAATTACTTGCGATTCTCCATAAGAAGCGGGCCAAGGTATTTGACGCTTTATTTGAAGATGATTTTATTGGCGTCCGTGGGCTTGTAAGTTTCGGCGGCATATCTTTGCAGTTTATGGCTTCCAACGGTGACGGGTGGGAGCACGTAAGCGTGAGCACTAAGGTGCGTTGTCCGATGTGGCACGAAATGGCCGCTATCAAGGAAATCTTCTGGCAAGATTCTGAGGCTGTTATGCAGCTTCATCCGGCCAAATCAGAATACGTCAATAATCATCCCTACTGCCTGCATCTATGGCGGCCTGTGAATGCAGAAATACCTATGCCTCCGTCAATCATGGTTGGATTAAAGGAATTGAACGTTTGAAATTCATTCAACACTATTCTGGCTCGGAGGCAAATCTCTATGAGATAGTCGCTGCAAACGGCAAGCGGCTACTCATAGAGTGCGGCTGTGTATGGCGTAAACTGCAAAAGACCCTACAATTCAATCTAAGCGGAATAGAAGGCTGTCTGGTATCACATAGCCACAAGGATCACTGTAAGGCTGTCCGTGACGTAGCCAAGGCCGGAATAGATGTTTATTGCAGTCATGGCACATTCGACGCTTTAGGGCTTGACAGTATCCGCAGAATCGGCGTAGTGCCTGAAAATACCTTAATCCGGCTAAAGAGTTTTGAAGTGCTGACTTTTGCCACAAATCACGATTGCGAAGGCAGCTTGGGCTTTGTAGTTCGTGAAAAAGCCACGAACGAATTCCTACTGTTTGCTACAGATACCAGTCACATTACGCAGCAGTTCATGTATCCATTCAGCATTATTGCCTTGGAATGTTCTTACGATAGAAACATGTTGCAAGAGCGTGTAGATAAGGGCACAATAAACGAAACGCTTGCCAAGCGATTGCTTACTTCTCACATGGAAATTCAGAACTCCGTCAAGTATATCGCGGACTTTTGTGATTTGAGCAAATGCGTTGAAATTCACCTGCTGCATCTTAGCGGTGAAAATATCGACAAGCAATTTGCGGTAAAGACTTTCACGGACAGATTTTTAATCAACACGATCACAGCGTAATTAACTGGCATTGGAATCATGGATAGTGCATTGAAAAGACAAGGATTGCCGGAGAATGAAATCTA
>JAQUQK010000143.1 GCA_028716125.1 Thermoplasmatota archaeon
ATGGACAAAGCCATCCGCGCATTCCCTGAAATCAATGGCGCGAAAGTGGGATATGGCGATGCAAAATCGCGAATTGTTTTTGTTAGTTCCGAAGGCGCTGAAATAGAAACTGAAACATATTCCATAATGGCGAAAGCATCTTTTACTGCGCGCAAAGGTGCGGTTATTGAATCGGGGCGGCTTCGCATCGGAGGAACATGCGGCTTTGAGATTTTCGACCTTGAAAATCCTGCCGAGAAGTGCCGGAAAGTTGCAAAATCGACAATTGCGCTTCTGGATGCAAAGAGCGCTCCCGGCGGCCGTTTCCCTGTGATTTGCGACCATGAATTGACAGGAGTATTCACTCACGAGGCAGTCGGGCATTGCTGCGAATCCGACATTGTGCTTGCGGGCGAATCGGTTCTTGCAGGAAAAATCGGCAAAAAAGTCGCAGCGCCGGAAATTACAATAGTGGATGACCCCACGCTTCCTGGTGCTTTTGGCTCGTTCCCGTACGACGACGAGGGAGTGAAGGCGCAGCGCAAGATTTTGATAGAGAACGGCGTTCTGAAATCATACATTCTCAACAGGGAAAATGCACACAAACTCAAGATGGAGCCAAACGGAGGCGCACGAGCCGAATCATTCGCCGAGCGTCCGATTGTGAGAATGAGCAATACGTTCATTGCCGGCGGGAAAGAGGGGCGTAAATTCGACGAACTTCTAGAAGGAATAAAACTTGGAATTTACGCAAAGGGGACGCGCGGAGGGCAGGTTGACACCGTTAAAGGCTCTTTCCAGTTCAGCGCGGGTGAATCATATCTGATAGAGAACGGCAAGATAACGCGCCCGTTAAAGGGCGTTTCCCTTTCGGGAATGACGCTTGAAACATTGAATAATATTGATGCCATAGGAAACGATTTCAAACTTGGCGACCCAGGAATCTGCGGAAAAGGCCAGATGGTTCCTGTCTGCGACGGCGGGCCGCACATTAGAATTCAAAACTGTGTTGTGGGAGGGATGCAATGAACAGCAAATCCAACCTGCTTTCAATCTGCGAATCCGTTATAAAAACCGCAAAATCCCTCGGCGCAGATGATTCTGATGCGCTTGTAATTTTAGGAGACGAGAGCACGTTTAACGTGGAGAAAAACAGGATTTCAGCAGTTTCTGCAAAGAATGATTTTGGCATTGGAATCCGTGTGCTCAAAGAGGGCAAAATGGGTTTTTCCTTCTGTACCCAGGAAGCGCAAATACGAAATGCAGTCGAGCGCGCAATCGCGATGTCAAGGCACACGAAGAATCTGAAATTCGCGTTCCCGGAACCAGCAAAACTCCCGAAAGTTTCAGGAAAATATGATGCGAAAATCCCGCAAATCCAGCCGGAAGACGGAATGGAAATGGCAGAGATGATTGTAAATTCGGCGCGAGAAATTTCTGCGAGGGTGAAAGTTTCCGGAGGCATCGGCTACGGATACGGGGAATCCGCGCTTGCAAACTCGCGCGGGCTTTCAGTTTATGAAAAAGGAACGCACTTTTCTGCGAGCGCCTCCGCCTCGATCGGGAGCGCGACCGGCTCATATATTTCCGCATCCAGAGTTTATGACGTTGATCCAGAAGATGTGGGAGGAAGCGCCGCAGACATAGCGCAAAGGTCGCTTCGGCCCAAAAAGGCGGATGGCGGGGCAAAGACGGTTGTATTTTCGCCGTTTGCAATTTCACAGATGCTTGAGTTCATAACTGTGCCCGCGCTATATGGAGAGAAAGCGCACCGCGGCGAGTCTGTTTATTCCGGTAAAATTGGGCAAACGATTGTGAATGCAGGGCTTTCTATCTACGATGACCAGATACTAACCGGCGGTTTAAATTCAGGAGAAACTGACGACGAGGGCGTGCCTTCGGCAAAGGTTCCTATTGTTGAAAACGGAATACTCAAAAATTTCCTTTGCGATTTGCGCTGCGCGTATGAGTTTGGCGACAAGCCAACGTCCAATGGAATGCGCGGCTTCCAGACGCCTGCAATAACTTCAGCGAGGAATGTAGTCCTAAAAGGCAATAATGAAAAGTTTGCATCGCTTGTGAAGGATATAAAGAATGGAATATTCGCCTATGATGTCCTAGGTGCCCATACTGCAAATCCTGCATCCGGCGACTTCTCAATGTCGTCTTCAACCCTGTTCGAAATAAAGAACGGCGAGATCGGACGGGCGCTAAAGCCCGTGATGCTTGGCGGGAACTTGCCAAAGCTCCTTGGCAAAGTGCGTCTTGCGGACGACGTGAAAATGCTGCCCGGATCGCTCAGCCACGTCTGCATAGTGGTGCCGAGCGTAGCGCTTGAGGGCGTTAGCGTGTCAGTTTGAATAAAACGATATGTTGTTTAATATATAGCGATAAATACAATACACAATATGCAAAAAGGTGAAAATATGAGCAGCAGACGAAAAATTGATGAAAAAGAACAGCCGAAGTTGGATTTGAAGAAGGCAATGGGGCGCGAAACGCGAAATCGAATCATTATGGCCGTAATTGCGATAATGATGATTACGAGCGTTACAGTCGCAGTTGTTTTGTCAAATGCACCAGAAGATCAATGGCTAACTTTCGATGATACGACGAATCCGGTTGCAGGAATACGCACGAATTACGGAACGATATATGTAGAATTATATCCGGATGATGCGCCAATAACAGTTGCAAATTTCATGCGTTACGTCAACGATTCATTCTATAATAATCTGATATTCCACCGCGTTATCGACGGATTCATGATCCAGGGTGGTGGATTTACAGAGAATATGGTCGAAAAGGAAACTTATGATCCGATAAAGAATGAAGCCGGAAACGGACTTGGTAATGATATATACACGATTGCAATGGCCAGAACGAACGTGGTTGATAGCGCAACCTCGCAATTTTTCATAAATGTAGATAGCAACTCTTTCCTAAACCATAAGGACAATACGACTAATGGCTACGGCTATGCAGTCTTTGGAAAAGTGATTTATGGACAAGACATCGTAATGGCAATTTCCAAGGTTGCTACGCATTCCGTCGGATCATATGATGACGTGCCAATAAATCCGGTAATAATAGAGAACGTCAAGATGGTCCAGTAACCAAAAATGAAATATTGATTTCAAAGATGCAGATGTGATACTATGGCAAACCCAATTGTAGAAATGAAGACGACCCACGGCGTTGTGAAGATTGAGCTGTATGCAGATAAGGCGCCAGCAACCGTTGAGAACTTCCTGAAGTACGTGAATGACAAATATTACGACGGGCTGATATTCCACCGCATAATTGATGGATTCATGATCCAGGGCGGAGGTTTCGACCTTTCGATGAAGCAGAAAAAGTCGACATACGCGCCAATCAAGCTTGAAGTCAGCAGGGACCTGAAGCACGCCGACGGCGCAATCTCGATGGCGCGCACGATGGACCCAAACAGCGCGACAAACCAGTTCTTCATTTGCGACGGCCCGCAAAAGAGCCTCGATATGCAGTATGCGGTTTTCGGCCAAGTCATCGCGGGCATGGAAGTCGTGCAAAAGATTTCCGGCGTGAAGACGAAGCGCGTAAACTGCTTTGATGATGTGCCTGCGCAGCCAGTCGTGATCGAAAGCATTCGCGTTGTGCAGTGATTTCTCCCTACGTTTTCTTTCATTTTTTCACATTTTGCTTCATTTTAACAAAAACACCCGGTCTCTGCGTTGAAATATGCCATTTTCGGAGATTTTGCGTAATTTTGGAAATTGTTTTAAACCTCTGAGCGATACGATGCATAACAGAGGTTATACATCATGATGCAAAATGGCATCCGCGAAATCCATGAATTCAAGGAATCGCTCCGCGCCGAGAAGCGCAGCAAGCACACTGTAAAACAGTATTGTCATATCGTCAATAATGTGCTGGCGCACGTTGGGAGAGAGCCGGCGCAGATCACGCGCGACGATCTTGCGCACTACAAGGCGCATCTCGCCATTGAAAAGGAATATTCCAAGAACAGCATGTACACTACAATCAAGGGCATCCAGGCATTCTTCAGGTTCATTGGATCAGATGCCGCAGAAGATTTAGTTCCCCCGCGCCGCAGCGAAAGGATGCCAAGGTATATTTCGGAGGCTGAGGCGCATGCACTTATCGAAAGCGCGAAAGAGGAAAAACGCGACTATGCGATGCTCAAGGTGCTTGCATACACTGGCCTTCGCGTCAGCGAGCTTTGCGCATTGAACGTGGATGATGTAGATATGCACGAGCGCGTCGTTTCAGTGAAAAGCGGCAAGGGCGACAAAGACAGAATTACAATCCTGGACGATTCTACTGTTACGGCACTTCGCGGCTATCTGGCGTCGCGCGCCAAGTTAAGCGGGCCCTTGTTCGTCACCAAGCGCGGGCGCATCTCCCCGATTTCAGTCCAGCGCATTGTGAAAAAATGCGCGAAATCTGCGGGAATCCAGAAGAAAGTGACGCCGCATGTCCTGCGCCACACTTTTGCCACGTCGCTTTTGCGCAGGGGAGCCGACATACGCATAATCCAGAAATTGCTCGGCCACAGCTCGATTGCAACTACACAGATATACACGCATGTCGATGATGCGATGCTCAAGTCAGTATACGAAAAGGCAAAGCCAAATTATTGAGCATAATGCATATTTTGTATTGTATTTATCAATATATGTAATATTTGATGTGCATTTTGCGCAAAATGTGAAAATCGGGGCGCTTACATATTATCTTTTCGACTCGTCTTCATGCTCACAAGCATCTATGCATACCACGGCCGCCAGCACAAGATACTTGTTTACATCCAATCCCGTTATATCTACAATATACGAATCGCGGATGGATAAGAATTTCTTGCTGATGTTTGCGACGATTGCGCCGCTTTGGTCCATTAGATGGTATTCATATTCCAGGAAATTTCCCTTCGCACGCAAGATTTCTTTGCCATTTGGGTCCTCAAACCAGTATTGGCTGCCCATGAAAGAGATAAGTTTTTTCCTCATGGTCGCTATTTCATTCCCGCTCTGATCCAGTATTCGATATGTGGGCCTCAACGAAATCGCTTTTCCCTCGATCTTGC
>JAQUQK010000144.1 GCA_028716125.1 Thermoplasmatota archaeon
TGAATGCGACCATCGTATCGAAGGTGTCGTCCGGGGTGTGGTATGCAGGATAGTTCTCCTTTGCACCGAAAATCTTGAATGCCGGAACGCCAACGTCCGCAAAGCTGACATGGTCGCTGCTTCCCATCGTGTCCTTGACAATCTTGAAAGTGTTGTTTCCCTGAGGATATCTGCATGCTTCATAGACTACATATTTTGCAAAGTTGATTGCCTGCTTTGTGACTTGCGCATCATCGTGGCGCGCAAACATCTTAAGCGGCGTTGGGTTGCCCTTCGGCCCGGGCCAGTTGATTCCCACCATGTCGAAGTTGAAGTAGTAGTCCATCTTGGCGTCGGCGGGCATATTCTGCGCAAACTGCGCCGAGCCAACGTCTCCTTCCTCTTCCGCGCCCCAGAATCCGAAAACTATTGTCTTGTCGAACTTATACTGCGAAATGACACGCGCCAGTTCCAGAACAGTTCCGGTACCGGCGGCGTTGTCGTATGCGCCTTCAATCGTGGTAATCGTGTCGGTGTGCGCACCCATTCCAATCCAGCGGCTCTTGTCCGCACCCCAGTGATATGCGACGATATTGAGCGGGAATTCGCCTGTGCCCGCGCCGTCGGCTGGCGTCCAGTGAACATCAAGCCCGAAAGACTGTAACGTCTGGACGAGGTAAAGCTGGAGCGCAAGATGTGTCGGTGTGTGCGTAACGCGAAGCGGATACATCGAGGTGATATATTTCACGCGGTCGAAGATCTCCTTTCCTGAAGGGACTGCGCCGGAATATGTGCCTTCAGTGCTGTTGAAAGTAAAATTTTCCTCGCTCTTGCCATCCGAAACTACGAATTCAAACGACGAGACGTTTGGTGGGAAAAGCGCCTGAAAATTATAAGATGCGCCCGTAAAATCCATTGTTGAATTTGTTGATAATGCGCCACCAGCAAAGGCAAGCACCCCAGGCGGCATTACAATTGTGGCATTTGGGGTGCTTGATTGCACAGATATATTGCAGATTGCGCCTGAAATCAGATTGGCTTCCATGTCGAATAAATCCGCGCCTTGCCGAGCGAAATTCAGTCCATCTTCGTTAAGACAGCCCGAAAATGCCGAAAGCGCCAGCAGGAAAACAAGGGCAAATGCGAATATTGCGGACTTTGGGTTGGGCATAATTTACGAGTGGCGAATCGAGTGATTGAAATATGAGTGTTGTGGTACGGCCTCCTTTCTTTTCTTCTGCATAGTCGCTCCCTTCGGTCGCTCTTGGCCCTAAGAAAAGAAAGTAGCCTCGGGAGTCAAAGAAAAGAATGAGCGATTCCGGCTCAATGAATCGCTCTAAACTATCGTTTTCTGTTTTTTACTGAAAATAGAATGCCGATTGCACCGAGAAGCGCAACGAATTCGAAGCCGGGAGTTGCTTTTGGAAGGGGGTCATCAAGAGCAGGACTCACCCAAATCGCTTTCGTAATCTGATTCGTTGCGCTATCATCATCCGTAACGGTCAGTTTTACGGTGTAATTTCCCTTCATAGAATAAGTATTGCTTGGATTTCTCTCGTTGCTCGTAGTTCCATCACCGAATTCCCAATACCAAGAAACAATCTGCCCGTCAGAATCACTTGAGGTATCTGTAAATTGAACGGAATCGAAAGCCTTTGGGTTCTGCGGAGAATATAGGAAATCAGATATGGGCAGAACATTGGGATATACAAGAGGCAAATAGCCCCCAACACTATAAGGCAAATTCGTATCTCCGATTCCATCTCCATTTGTGTCCTTGCCCGTATAATCGCTCCAATAATTTCCACCGATGAAAGAACCGCCGATAATGTTAGTTCCGGGGGTTTTTGTGGTGTTCCAGATGTCGGAACTCTTTCTATTAATCCAGTAGTTATTGTTGTTGCTAAAATAATTATTGTATATCAGATTGTCAGAATACTCCAGATACAAACCATTTGAGTTATCGTATACTCTGCAATTTTTAATTGTATTTTTTGATGACGATGCTATGTAGAATCCAAATCCATTATTATACAAAGTGCAATTTACCACAATACCCCAATCAAAAGTGTAAAGGTTAATCCCCGAATGGGTGTTATTATGAATTATACAATCTATGATTTTATTATAAAATCCTCCAATTGATATGCCTTCTAAATTGTCATAAACAATGCAATTTATGATGGTATTATTATTTGAGGAGGAGTATGTTTCAATCCCGAAATCCACATCATGAATAGTTACATTATCGATTGTGCCATTAGAAACATAGTCGAGAAAAGATACGCCCCTATTGTTTCCCCTACTCCATATTTCACAACGTTTTATGATAAAATGTGAAGTTGTCCGAGAAATGCAAATTCCACGGGTTTCAGTTGAAGTATCAATAGCCCACCCTTCAATGATGTAAGGGTCACTTTCAGCCCCCGAACCGCCAGTTACTCCATTTTCCGCCGTAAATTCGTTATTTCCATTAATTTCGATTGGCGCGTGTGCCGTATAAGTCGTCTCCGCACTCGCGCTTGGCGCAACTCCGACCATAGCCAGAGCCGCTACCAAAAACATCAATCCGAATACTACTGCCAAAATCCTCCGCATTTAAGACACCAATTGCAAATCCAATCCTGAATTATAAGGATAGTTGTATTGAAAAACTGTAATTTGAGGGTTCGCAGCGGCGAACCCTTGCGAAGCAAGGAGGAGGGTCAGGAGGAACCTGAAACTGGGGAGGGGGAACACGAGAACGAGGCTTTAGCCGAAGTTCCCGTGGTTTCCCCCTCCGCGGTTCGGTGGAAAACCCTAAAATACAATACTCCATTCCCGCCCGGTTAGTGGTATCCTTTCGATACCTGGCGCTTCCTTGAATCTTGAAAGGTGAACTCATGACTGACGAGCAACTGATGAAACGCATGATTCCGAACATCGCCGTAAAGGGCGAGATGCTGCGCGAACTTGGAATGAACAGCATCGACGAGCTTTTCGCTGATATTCCCGAGCAGATTCGCATCGCAAAATTGAACATGGCGGATGGAATGAGCGAAGCAGAGGTCAAGCGCGAGATGCAGCGCCTTGCGGGAAAGAACAAAATTCTTCTGTCGTTCCTTGGCGCAGGCCTTCCGCAGCACTATGTTCCATCGGTCGTTAAGGCAATCACTTCGCGCTCCGAATTCTACACCGCATACACGCCATACCAGGCGGAATTAAGCCAGGGGATGCTGCAGTGCATTTTCGAATACCAGAGCGCAGTCGCGGCAATCATGGGAATGGACGTCGGCAATGCATCGATGTATGACTGGGCGAGCGCTCTTGGCGAGGCGGCGAGAATGGCGCACCGCTCGAACGGCAGGCTCACGTTCCTCATCCCGAAGAACCTGTGCTGGGAAAAGAAGTCCGTGCTCCACAACTACACAAAAGGGCTTGGAATGAAGGTTGTAGAATACGGCTATGACGCGGCAACCGGAAGGGCCGACATCGCGGACATAAACTCAAAACTCGACGAGAACGTCTGCGGACTTTACATTGAAAATCCGAACTTCTTTGGCGTTATTGAAGAAGATGCGCAGGCGATCGGCGAAGCCGTCCATGCAAAAGGCGCAGTTTTCATAGCGGGCATTGACCCTGTTTCCCTCGGCTGCATAAAAGCACCTGGAGAATATGGCGCAGACATCGCAATCGGCGAAGGCCAGTCAATCGGCGGCGCTCCATCGTTTGGCGGGCCGTCTCTCGGACTTTTCGCATGCAAGACCGACTTCATGAGGCAAATCCCCGGCAGGCTCATTGGCGCAACAAAAGACATTAACGGCAACCGCGCTTTCTGTCTGACTCTCCAGTCGCGCGAGCAGCATATCCGCAGAGACAAGGCAACCTCAAACATCTGCTCGAACGAGGCGCTTGTTGCATTGCAGTCGCTTGTCTATCTCTCATGGCTTGGCGGCGAAGGCCTGAACAACCTCGCGATAAAGAACATTGAAATTGCCGAGAATGGAAAAGCGGCGCTCGAAGGCGCTGGATGCAAGGCGGTGTTCTCGGGAATGAATTTCAACGAAATCGTCGTAAAGTATCCAAACGGCGTTTCCGCGGACAAAGTCAACAAGAAACTTCTCAAAAAGGGAATTCAGGGCGGGCTTTCGCTCTCTAAATATGGCATGAAGGATTGCGCGCTCTATTGCTTCACTGAAATCCACAGCGAGGCCGACATTTCAAAACTCGCAGCCGCGATAAAGGGGGCGTTCTAAATGTACAGACAGGCGAAATTCGACGAGCCGCTGCTTTCGGAATTGATGCAGACCACGTGCAAAGTTTGCGCTCCCGCCAAAATTCCGTCAAAGATGGCACGCTCGGAAATCAAGTTCCCGAACCTTTCAGAGCTTGAAGTCGTAAGGCACTTCACGCGCCTCTCGCAGATGAACTTCGGCGTGGACTCGGGCTTCTATCCGCTCGGCTCATGCACCATGAAATACAACATGAAAATCTGCGACGACACTTGCGGGTTTGATGGATTCAATGCGCAGCACCCGCTCCAGGACGAAAGCACTGTCCAGGGTTCGCTTGAAATGATGTACAAGCTTGAGAAGTCGCTTTGCGAAGTAGTTGGAATGGACGCTTTCACGCTCCAGCCGGCCGCAGGCGCTCACGGCGAGTTCACAGGAATTTTGCTCATCCGCGCATACCACGAGTCGCGCAATGACAAGGAGCGCACCGAAATAATAATCACGGATACGGCGCACGGAACAAACCCGGCATCTGCGGCAATGGCGGGCTACAAAGTAATTGAAATCCCATCCGGAGCTGATGGCACTGTGAACCTTGAAGCGCTCAAGGCTGCGCTTTCCCCGCGCACCGCAGGAATAATGCTCACGAATCCGAACACGCTCGGCATATTTGAGGACAACATCCTTGAGGTCGCAAGGCTCGTCCACGAAGCCGGCGGACTTTTGTATTACGACGGCGCAAACCTGAACGGCATGATGGGAAGGGCGCGCCC